>JAEDKI010000071.1 GCA_016295895.1 Clostridiaceae bacterium
ACGGAACATATTCATTTGTTGCTCCGGAGGGCACTTCGGATGCAGAAATATTCGATAAAAACGGAAATCTGCTCGGTGAATTTGAACTGACTGTATCGGCAGGGCAGATTACGGAAGCGGCGGATTATATAATCTCTGAGACTGAATAATTTTTAGAATAATTATAGGGAGGCGACTTTATGCCCGAAATCAAGAAAAATTGGTACAAGGAAATGTCAGTCTATCAAATTTGGCCCCGTAGCTTCAAGGACGGCGACGGTGACGGTATCGGCGACTTAAAGGGAGTTTTGGAAAAGCTCGATTATATCAAAAGCCTCGGCGTTGATGCAATCTGGTTTTCTCCTCTTTATAAGTCACCTCAGCATGATTACGGCTATGATATTGCCGATTACAAGGACATTAATCCCGAATACGGCACTCTCGAGGAATTCAAGCAGGTTCTTGAGGGAGCGCACGAGCGTGGCTTAAAGGTTATTATGGATCTTGTAATCAATCACACCTCCGATGAACATGCTTGGTTCATTGAAAGCAAAAAGAGCAAGGATAATCCGTATCATGACTATTATTTCTGGCGTGACGGCAAAAAGCCCGGCGGCAAAAAGCCCCCGAACAATTGGCTTTCAACCTTTTCGGGTCCCGGCTGGGAATACAACGAAGAGCTTGACCAATGGTATCTTCATCTTTTCTGCAAAGAACAGCCTGATCTTAACATGGATAATCCCAAGGTTCGTGAAGAAATCAAGGATATAATCCGTTATTGGCTTGATATGGGCGTTGACGGTTTCCGTGAGGATGTTATAACCTTTATTTCCAAAAAAGACGGTTTGCCCAACGGCTTCCCGATTCCCGTTGCCTGCGGAATGGAGCATTACAAATGCGGCCCGAATCTTCAGAAATATCTCGGTGAATTCAGGCAGGTTACCGATAATTATGACTGCATGACCGTCGGCGAAGCTCCGATGATGACTCCGAAGCTTGCTTTGAAGTTTATCAGAGAAGGTGCAGAACAGAAGCTGAACATGATGTTCAACTTCCAGCATATGGAAGCCGATTGCTTTATGGTCGGCTGGATTCCGATGCCGTTCAGCCTCCGCAAGCTCAAGAGGGTTTACAACAATTGGCAGCATAAAATGTACGGCATTGCGTGGAACGCAAATTATCTTGAAAACCACGATCAGCCGAGAATAATCAGCCGTTACGGCAATGAAAAATACAGAGTTGAAAGCGGAAAAATGCTTGCGACAATGTATATTTGCCAGAGCGGAACGCCTTTTATTTATCAGGGTCAGGAAATCGGAATGACCAATATCAAGCTTCCGAGCGTTGATATGTATACGGATGTTCAGACGAAGAATACATATGAGCTTTTCAGAAAGCTTCATTGCCCCGAAAAGCTTGCAATGAAGATAGTCAACCGTGCTTCAAGAGATAATGCAAGAACTCCCGTTCAATGGTCTGACGAGAAGAATGCAGGATTCACAACGGCGGATAAGCCTTGGTTCCATATCAACGAGAACTACAAGGAAATCAATGTTGAAGCCGCCGAGAAAGACGAAAATTCTATTCTTAATTATTACCGCAAACTTCTCAAATTCCGAAAGGAAAATGAGGTCTGCATTTACGGCGACTTTAAGCTCCATTACAAAGCGAGCAAAAAGCTTTTTGTTTATGAGCGCAATTATAACGGCAAAAGGATGCTTGTTATAAATTCCTTCGTTGAAGAACCTGTCAATTTTGCCGCTCCGGCAGGTTTTGACCTGAGCAAAGGAAAGCTTGTTCTTTCAAATTACGAGGTCATTGACAACACTCTCAACACCTTTATGACAAAGCCCTATGAAACAAGAGTTTATCTTTATGATTAATAACCTTTAAAAAGAGTGCAGCTTCGGCTGTGCTCTTTTTTGTATATTTTTCTAAATCAAGTCAATAATATCATTGCAAAACAGCCGAAAACGTTTTCGGTATATAAAAAGGAGCGAGATATTATGGCAAATTTAACGGCAAAAGAGCTTGCGGCTCTTGAGGATCAGCTTAATTACGAGCAGATGCTTGTCAAAAAGTTTAAGGCTTATTCTCAGGCGGCAACAGATCCTCAGATTAAAAATTCCTGCGAACAGATAGCGAATCAACACAAGCAGCATTTTGACACACTTATGGGTCATCTTTATTAATTCGGGAGGTAAAAGGATTGAATACTGATTCAAAATTCACGGATAAAGAAATCCTTGATGATGTACTTTCTTCGCAAAAACACATTACCGATGTTTATAACACTTATTCAAACGAGTGCGTTAACCAACAGCTTCAGGATGACATGATGAAAATTCTGAAAGAGGAGCATACAATTCAGTTTAATGTTTTCGGTGAAATGCAGAAAAGAGGCTGGTACAGTCCCTGCGCCGCTCAGGCTCAGATGATTAATGAAACCAAAACAAAATTTGAAAATATTGCAACACAGCTCTAAGGATTACGGCAGGCATCAAATTACGGATGTCTGCCGGATTTTTAAAATTTTTTATAAAAAAGGGTTGGAAAATCCTAACTAATGTTTTATAATATGCTTGATTATGGTTTATAACAAGGAGAATTGCTTATGAGCAAATATTCCGTTTCTCTCAAAAAGGTTGTTAACGATCTTTCGCTGCAGGTTATTTATTCTCCAAAGGATATTGAGGATATTTACATTACTTCGCAGGATGTTAACCGCCCCGGTTTGATTCTTGCGGGCTTTGAGGATTATTTTGACCCTGCAAGAATTCAGTTTCTCGGTTTAACCGAGCTTGAATACATAAAAAGTCTTGATGCAGATCAAGTTTCAAAATGTGCAGAGAGATTTCTTTCAAAGCGGCCTGCCTCTATTGTAGTAACAAGAGGCCTTGACTGCGGTGAAATAATAATGGAGCTTGCAAAGAAATATGAAGTTCCGGTGCTTGCAACCAATGAATCGACCTCCGGCTGCATGTCGGCAACAATTTCGTATCTCGGAGTTGAGCTTGCTCAAAGAATAACCCGTCACGGAGTATTGGTTGAGGTTTACGGTGAGGGCGTTCTTATCCTCGGCGACAGCGGTGTCGGCAAAAGTGAAACAGCCCTTGAATTAATTAACAGAGGTCACAGACTTATTGCCGACGATGCGGTTGAAATCAGGCGAGTTTCCAACAGAACGCTTGTCGGCTCTGCTCCCGATAATATCAGGCACTTCATTGAACTTCGTGGCGTCGGCGTTCTGAATGCAAGGCGGCTTTTCGGCATGGGTGCGGTTAAGATGACTGAAAAGGTTGATATGGTTGTTCAGCTTGAGCCTTGGAGTAACGATAAAGTTTATGACCGTCTTGGCCTTGAAAATGAATACACCGAAATTCTCGGCATCAAGGTTCCCGTTACTGTTGTTCCGGTCAGACCAGGCAGAAACCTTTCAATTATCATTGAAGCTGCCGCAATGAATAACAGACAGAAGAAAATGGGATACAATGCGGCAAGAGAGCTTCTTCACAGCCTCGGCATGACAGACGAGATTATTCCCGCAAAAAAAGAACTTGAATTTTGGCACAATTTTTAATAAATAAAGGATAAAAAATCTTTGGAGGTAATAAAATATGTACAGAATAGGTGTTGATCTCGGAGGAACAAATATTGCGGTTGGCGTTGTCAGCGAAGATTTGAAAATTGTCGGCAGGGGAAAGGTTAAAACCAAATGCCCCAGACCTGCCGAGGAGATTTTTGACGATATAGCCCTTGCAGTTGAAATGGCGATGAAGGATGCCGGTATTACAATGGATGAAGTTTCATCTGTCGGCGTCGGTACACCCGGCTCGGTCAACAAATCCAACGGCTATATTGAATTTGCGAACAATCTTGATTTCAACAAGGTTCCCGCAAAGGATATGCTCGAAGAAAGACTTGGTAAGAAAGAGATTTATATTGATAACGATGCTAACTGCGCCGCTCTTGGCGAAGCGGTTGCGGGCGTCGGTAAAGGAGTCGGTAATTTTGTTGCCGTTACTCTCGGAACGGGCGTCGGAAGCGGAATAATCATCAATGGCAAAATTGTCAGCGGCGTTAACTATGCGGCGGGCGAAATGGGTCATATGGTTATTATGGTTGACGGCGAGCAGTGCAACTGCGGCAGAAGAGGCTGCTGGGAGCAGTATGCTTCGGCAACGGCTCTTATTTCTCAGACAAAGGACTCAATGCGCCATCATCATGACAGCAAGATGTGGGAGCTTGTTAACGACAACATCGACAATGTCAGCGGCAGAACGGCTTTTGACGCTATGAGACTCGGCGATAAGGCCGCAAAAGAAGTTGTTGACAGATATATTTATTATGTTGCGGCAGGCGTTATCAACATTATCAATGCTCTTCAGCCTGAAATTATCTGCATCGGCGGCGGAATCGGCCATGAGGGCGAGACAATTCTTGAACCCCTCAGAATGCATGTTAACAGAGAAAGATACAGCATTTATGCAGCTAAACAGACGAAAATTATGGCTGCAGAGCTTGGCAACGATGCGGGTATATTCGGCGCGGCATTACTTGATGAATAATTATTTTTGGAGGCATTATGAATTTTTACGGCGAAGTTTGTGCGTTATGCAAAGAGATTGAATGCGAATATTCAACAGAGGCTTTGCTAAAAGATTATACTACCTTCAAAATCGGCGGAAAAGCCGGATTAATGGTATTCCCCGATACTGCTGAAAAGCTTTCTGCTTTAATCGCTTTTTCAACAAAAAATAATATAAAACGCCTTGTTATCGGCAAGGGGAGCAATCTGCTTGCCGATGACAAAGGCTTTGACGGCGTTGTTATCAACACCTGCAAAATGGATAATATTTATCTTACCGATGAAACAACAATCTTTTGTCAATGCGGTGTGCCGATGTCAAGGCTATGCAAATTCGCTCTTGAAAATTCATTAACAGGGCTTGAATTTGCTTTCGGTATTCCCGGAACGGCAGGCGGTGCGGCTTTTATGAACGCAGGAGCATACGGCGGTGAGATAAAAGATGCTTTGGTTTCGTGCGAACATATTTGCCCTGATGGCACAATAGGCAAATATGAGGGCGATGAACTTCAAATGAGATACCGTGGCAGTGTCTATTCATCGGAATGTATAGATTATACAATCGCTTCTTTAACCTTGAAGCTCCAAAAAGGGAATCCGATTGAGATAAAAGCTGAAATGGATGAGCTTTTGCAGCGCCGAAAAGATAAACAGCCGCTCGAATATCCCAGTGCAGGGAGCGCATTCAAAAGGCCCGAAGGCAATTTTGCCGGTGCGCTGATTGAACGGTGCGGATTAAAGGGCTTCAGAGTCGGCGATGCGGCAATCAGCGAGAAGCATGCCGGATTTGTAGTCAATCTCGGCAGTGCAACATCGGGCGATGTTAAAGCCGTTCTTGAACATTGCAGGCAGACGGTTTTTGATGAAACGGGTATAATGCTCGAACCCGAAATTAAATTTATTTAACAGGAGGAATCATTTTGTCTTTTTCTTCCGATGTCAAAAGTGAAATATCAAAATCGGAGATTCTATCCTCCTGTTGTCTTCACGCACAAGTCTACGGGCTTGTGCTTTTTGCGCATTTTTCAAAATATAACCTTTCGATAACAACCGAAAACCCCGATGTTTTCGAGCTTTATAATTCATATCTTAAGGATTATTGCAAGGTTGAACCGATTATTAATAACTCAGGTTCAAAAAAAATGACGGCTTATGTTAAATCGGATGCCGACAAAGAAAAAGTATTTGATAAATTCGGACATACTCTCTCCGAACCGACGCTGAGAATAAACCGAGCCAACATGGCCAACGACTGCTGTGCGGGCGCATTTCTCAGAGGAGCATTTTTATCTTGCGGAACGGTAACCGATCCCGAAAGAGGATATCATCTTGAATTTGTTGTTCCTTATAAGCGGCTCAGTTCCGACCTGATGAAGCTTATGGACGAGCTTAACCTTAATCCCAAGTGCATTGTCCGAAAAGGTAATTACATAATCTATTTTAAAGACAGCGAAAGCATTGAAGATATCCTTGCGATTATCGGTGCTCAGGATGCCTCTCTTTATGTTATGGGTATTAAAATCGAGAAGGATATGAAAAACCGAGTCAACAGAAAAATTAATTTTGAAATTTCAAACATTAACAAAACGGTTGATGCGGCAAAGGCACAGGTTGAAGCCATAAAATTGATAGAAGAAAAAGTCGGAATATCCTCTTTGCCTGAAAATCTTCAGAAGGTAGCTTATCTGAGAATTGAAAATCCCGAATCAAGCCTGAATGAGCTTGGAAAAATGCTGGACGAGCCTATTTCCCGTTCGGGAGTCAATCACAGGCTCGGCAGAATAGTTCAAATCGCTGAAAAGCTTAAAAACGGTGATAATTAATGTCATTTACGCATTTGCATGTTCACAGTGAATACAGCCTCCTTGACGGAGCGTGCAGAATCGAACCCATGCTTGATAAAATCAAAAGTATGGGTCAGACTTCTTGCGCCATAACCGACCACGGAGTAATGTACGGCGTTATTGACTTTTATAAAGCCGCTAAGGCAAGAGGAATAAAACCGATAATCGGATGCGAGGTTTATGTTGCCCCGAGGTCAAGGTTTGACAAGGTTCACGGCATTGATAATGAAAGATATCATCTTGTTCTTCTTTGCAGGAATAATGACGGCTATAAAAATCTCATTAAGCTTGTTTCTGAGGGCTGGGTCAACGGCTTTTACACAAAGCCCAGAGTTGATAAAGATATTCTTGAAAAATACCATGACGGAATCATTGCTCTGTCGGGCTGTCTTGCGGGAGAGGTTTCAAGAGCCTTGCAGAGAGGGGATTATGAAGAAGCAAAAAGGGTTGCTCTTTGGTATTCAGGCGTTTTCGGCGAGGGTAACTATTACCTTGAAATTCAGAACCACGGTCTTGACGAACAGTTAAGAATCAATCCCGATTTGATAAAGCTATCAAAAGAGCTTAATATTCCGCTTGTTGCAACAAATGATGCACATTATGTTAATAAAGAAGATTCAAAAATGCAGCAGATTCTTCTTTGCATTCAAACTAATCACACCGTAGGCGAAGACACAGGCCTTGATTTCGGAACAACGGAGTTTTACCTTAAAACAGAGGATGAAATGCTTGAAGCATTTCCAAATTGCCCCGAGGCTGTTGAAAATACGGCGAAAATTGCCGAAAATTGCAATGTTGAATTTGAATTCGGCAAAACAAAGCTTCCGCATTTTGATGTTCCCGATGGCTACGGTCATTTTGAATGGTTTTCTCTGCTTTGCCGTGAGGGATTGAAAAAGCGTTACGGAGAGAATCCTCCGCCCGAATATGTTGAGAGATTAAATTATGAGCTTGAAATAATCAATAAAATGGGCTATGTTGATTATTATCTGATAGTTCATGATTTTATTAAACACGCAAAAGATGTCGGCATTCCCGTAGGCCCCGGCAGAGGCTCGGGTGCGGCAAGCATCTGCGCTTACTGCATCGGAATAACGGGAATTGACCCAATGAAATATAATCTGCTTTTTGAGCGTTTTCTCAACCCCGAGAGAGTCAGCATGCCCGATTTTGATGTTGACTTCTGCTATGAAAGACGGGGCGAAGTCATTGACTATGTTGTTGATAAATACGGCGCAGACCATGTTGCCCAGATAGTAACTTTCGGAACAATGGCGGCGAAAGCGGCAGTCCGTGATGTCGGCAGAGCCATGGGCATGGCTTATTCCGCAGTTGACGCCGTTGCAAAGCAGATACCGAATGAACTGAATATTACTCTTGACCGAGCGCTTCAGCGTTCCGCCGAATTTAAGGCGATGTACGAAAGCAATAGCGAAACAAAAGAGCTCATCGATATGGCGAGAAAGGTTGAGGGTATGCCTCGTCATGCCTCAACTCATGCGGCGGGCGTCGTTATTACCCATGATCCTGTTGTTTCTTATGTTCCGCTTGCGAGAAATGATGAGGCTATCGTAACCCAGTTTACAATGACAACCCTTGAAGAACTCGGTCTGCTTAAAATGGATTTTCTCGGATTGAGAACGCTGACGGTTATCAGATCGGCAGAAAATATGATCAGAAAAAGCATTCCCGATTTCCGGATTGATTCGATTGATATTGAGGATAAAGCCGTTTTCGATATGATGTGTTCGGCTCAGACCGAAGGCGTTTTTCAGTTTGAATCCGCAGGCATGAGAAGCGTTCTTTCGCAGTTAAAGCCCGAAAGCCTTGAAGACCTGATTGCGGTTATTTCGCTTTACCGTCCCGGTCCGATGGATTCTATCCCGACTTACATTGAAAACAGACATCATCCCGACAGAATTAAATATAAAACACCTCAGCTTAAAAGCATTCTCGATGTTACCTACGGATGCATGGTTTATCAGGAGCAGGTTATGCAGATTTGCCGTGAGCTTGCAGGCTATTCCTACGGCAGAGCCGATATAGTTCGCAGAGCAATGAGCAAGAAAAAACATGATGTTATGCTGAAAGAGCGGGTTAATTTCGTTAACGGCATGACGGATGAAAACGGCAATGTTATTTGCGAGGGTGCTGTCAGACGAGGCATTGACGAAAAAACCGCAAATGAAATATTTGATGAAATGATTTCATTCGCTTCCTATGCTTTCAACAAAGCTCATGCCGCCGCTTATGCTTATGTTGCTTATCAGAC
>JAEDKI010000072.1 GCA_016295895.1 Clostridiaceae bacterium
GTGCTTTGTGGTTGAAATTTGCTCAAATCTGTTTTATAATGGTAAATTGCAGGTGATAATTTCGCTTGCGGTAACGGCGTGCTTTGTTCCCGTTATGATATTTTTTGCCGCCCTTGCGAAAAGCAGGCGGCTCAAAGCTTGGGTAAGAAGAAAATTTTTTGTTTAATACAGAAAGGATGATCCCGAATGAAAAAGCGTATTGCTCCCGTTGCAATTGCGGGCGCTGCTGTTGCAGCAGTTGCCGCAACGGCTGTTAAAGCGGCAAAATTCGTTCCCGAAAAGGTTGATTACGGAACCGCTTCGGTTGAGAATGTCAACGAGCAGAGAGTTGCGGAAAATCTCTCAAAGGCTATCAGTATTCCGACCGTAAGCTATCCTGAAAAGGAAAAAGTTGATTTTTCTCAGTTTGAAAAATTCCACAAGTTCCTTGAGGAAGCTTATCCTCTTGTTCATAAGACCCTGACAAAAGAGGTTGTCTGCGAGGCGAGCCTTATTTATCATTGGAAAGGCACCAACAGCGACCTTGACCCGATTGCTCTGCTCTCTCATCAGGATGTTGTTCCCGTTTCATCGGGAACGGAGGGCGATTGGGAGCATCCTCCCTTTGAGGGTTTCAATGACGGCGAGTATATCTGGGGCAGAGGCGCTCTCGACATGAAAAACCACCTTATCGGCGTTATGGAAGCCGTTGAAACCCTGCTTGAGGAGGGCTTCACTCCCGAAAGAGATGTTTATCTTCTTTTCGGTCAGGATGAAGAGGTTGTTGCTTCGGATAACGGCGGCGCAAAAGCGATAATGGAAACGCTCAGATCAAGAGGAATCCATCTTGACAGCGTTCTTGACGAGGGCGGCGCAATTCTTCCCGTTGATATCAAGGGCGTTCTGAACAAAAAACAGCTTGTCGGCGTCGGAATCGCCGAAAAAGGCTATGCAGACATCAAAATTTCCGTCAGCGCAAAGGGCGGCCATTCATCTCAGCCTCCCGTTCACTCGGCTCTCGGCGAGCTTGCCGGGGTTATCAGAGACCTTGAGGGCAATCAGTTCAAAGCGGAGCTTATGCCGTTTGTAAGAGACCTTTTCTCAAGCCTCGGCAGAAACTGCACTTATCCTGCAAGACTTGTAACCTGCAACATTCCTCTGCTTCAGCCTGTTATCAAAGAGGTTATGAAGAATATTCCGCCTGCCGCCTGCCTTGTCAGAACAACAACGGCGGTAACCATGGCGGACGGCAGCCCTGCGGCAAACGTTCTGCCTCAGAAAGCGAGCGTTATCGTCAACTTCAGGCAGATGCCCGGAGTTACAACCGACGATGTTGTTAAGCACATAAGGCAGGTTTGCAGAAATAAAAATATTGAAATCGAAGTTCTCAAATCGAAAGAAGCTTCAAAATTCTCTCCCACCGATTCAAGAGCATTCAAGGTTATCAAAGAGCTTTGCATGCAGGAGAGCAGTGACAATATCGTTGCGCCTTATCTGGTTATGGGCGGCACCGACGCTTGCTATTATGAGCCTATCTGCGAGAATATCTACCGCTATTCTCCCTATAAGGTAACCGTCGGTCTGCTTCGCTGCACCCACGGAACAAATGAGAGAATCCCCGTTTCAACTCTTGCTCCCGGAGTTGCTTTCTTCAAGAGATACATCAGAAAGGCTTCGGCTGAGAAATAATGCGTTCGGTTTTGATTGCGCCCGACAGCTTCAAGGGCACGCTGACTGCCCGTGAGGTGTGCGATATCATAGCCCGTGCATTCACGGACACAATTCCGGATATAAAAATAACAAAGCTCCCTGCTGCCGACGGCGGCGAGGGGCTTTGCGCCTGTTTGGAGGATATTCTCGGCGGCAAGAGGGAGAAAGCCGAGGTTTGCGGCGTTTTCGGGGAGAAAATGTGCGCCGAATATCTCATGCTCGGCGACGGCACGGCTGTTATCGAAACTGCGGCATGTGCGGGGCTTCCGCTTGTTGGCGAGAGAAAAAATCCCGAAAAGGCGACGACCTTCGGGGTCGGCGAGCTTATCGCAGATGCGGTAAATAAGGGAGCAAAAAGAATTTTGCTCGGGCTTGGAGGCAGCGCAACGAATGACTGCGGCGCAGGCTTGGCGGCGGCTCTCGGCTGGGGCTTTGAGGATAAAGACGGCAACCGTTTTGTTCCGACGGGCGGAACTCTCGCCGGAGTCAGCAAGATAATTGCGCCCGAAAAGCCGCTCAGCGTTCCCGTGACGGCGGCATGCGATGTTGATAATCCGCTTTTCGGAGAGAGCGGAGCGGCATATGTTTTTGCGCCGCAAAAGGGAGCGGACGAAGCAATGGTCAAGCGGCTTGATTCGGGCTTGCGCCATATTGCGGAAATCATTAAAAGGGTTTTGAATATTGATGTTTCAAAAATAAAAGGAGCAGGAGCGGCAGGCGGCATGGGAGCGGGGGCTGTTGCATTCCTCGGAGCGGAACTTAAAAAAGGAATTGATATTATTCTTAATGCGGCGGATTTTGACGGCAAAGCCGCAAACGCAGACCTGATAATAACGGGCGAAGGGAGACTTGATTTTCAGAGCGTCAACGGCAAGGTCGTTTCGGGCGTTGCGGAAAGGGCGGCAAGGCTCGGCAAACCCGTTATCGCAATTTGCGGAAGCAGGGGAGAGGGCGCAGAAAAAATTAAAGCTCTCGGAGTTTCGGAGCTTTTCTTTTCATGCGAATCCGAAAAACCTTTTGACGAAATCACCAAAACCTGCCGTGAAGATTTGTATAAAACATCAGTTGAGGCGGCAAAAGATACGCTTCGCTTATTAAAATGGTAAATTTCACCGCCGAATCATCATATAATATCCCGAGGTGATGTGATGAACACGAGAGATAATATAAGGGATTTCGGCGCAGAGCCTGCGGTTTTGAATTCGGTGAAACATGAAAAGCCTGAGGAGACAATCTTCTCAGGCTTTTTTGCGTTCGGAATTCAATTATTTTCAGTTCGATTTTTCTGATAATTATCGGGTTTCGGTTCAATGCCATACTCGGCAATAGTGAAAAATAAAAGCAAAAAGCCTCTCGATAATGAGAGACTCTTTGCTTTGGTTATTTATCCGAACTGATGCTGGTATTCCTATTGATTATTTTCATGTATAGTATAACACAAAGCTTTTGATTTGTCACGCATTTTTTGATAAAAAAGCAAAAATTTTTAATCGGTTTTTTCAGAAATAAATAATTGAAAGCGAGAAAAATTTTTACGGCTTAATTATCCGCCGTTTATTGCGTTGCATACGAGCCAAATTATTAAGGCAGCGAAAATATTTTTAACGCTGCAGAAAAAAGCTTTGCAATGAAAACGCAAAGCATAAAAAGGATACGGAGGTGAACGATGAAGCGATTTTTTAAAGCTGTGAGTGCGGCGCTTTTTGTGCTTTGTGCGGCTGTTTACGGCTTTGTTGCCTACGGTGCGTCAAGCCTGCCTGATGAAATATGCATAACCGAAGACGAAAGCGTGAATTTGGGTGAAATCTATTCGGTTCAGACGGTTGAAACGGTTCAGGCGGCTTCCTCAGATGGTAGCGGCAGAGTTTGCAAATCGAAGATTACCGCTCTGAAGCTTTTTCCGGTTAAGGATATGACGGTCAATGTCTCCAAGCGAAGATATGTTTCGCTCGGCGGTGATGTTTTCGGAATCAAGCTGTATACAAAAGGTATAATAGTTGTCAGCGTGGATTCGGTAACAACCCGGAACGGCTCGGTTGACCCTGCATCGGCTGCCGGGCTGAAATGCGGAGATTTGATAACGCATATAAACGGCAAGGCGGCTCTCAGCTCTCAGCAGCTTACAGACTCAGTTGAACAGTCGCAAGGCAAAGCCCTGAGGCTGAGGATTAACAGAGAAGGAGAAACTCTTGAGCTTAATCTGAAGCCTGCACTTTCCGTCAACGGCGGTTATAAGGCCGGAATATGGGTCAGAGACAGCTCCGCAGGCATCGGAACCGTAACCTTTTATGACAATGCCTCGGGAATGTTTGCAGGGCTTGGCCACGGAGTCTGCGATGTTGACACGGGAAAAATTATGCCGCTTAACAACGGCGAAGCCGTTAAAGCAAAGGTAAACGGATTTTATAAGAGCAGCGCAGGCAATCCGGGAGAGCTTTGCGGAGTGTTCACGGATGCCGCTCTGGGCAGTCTTCGGGTTAATCACGAAACGGGAATCTTCGGCGATCTTCTGAAACCCATTGAAGCGAAAACCGTCCCCGTTGCGCTTGAAAGCGAGGTCAGGGTCGGCAAGGCTCAGGTGATAACGACAATCGACGACAGCGGACCTCAATATTATGATATCGAAATTATCAAAGTATATCCGTCATCGGATTTATCAACAAGAAATATGATAATCAAAGTTACGGATAAAGAGCTTCTTGAAAAAACCGGGGGAATAGTTCAGGGAATGAGCGGAAGCCCGATAATTCAGAATTCAATGCTGGTCGGTGCGGTGACTCATGTTTTCATTAATTCAACCGATCAGGGCTACGGAATATTTGCCGCAAGGATGCTTGACACAATGGATAATCTCAAAAATGCCGAGCAGGCTCTTGCGTCATAACGGTGAGCTGATGTCGAAAACTGCGAAATAATTTCCAAAAAATCCCACAAAATTTATTGACAATTTTGACAATTTATGGTAATATATCCGTGAACTAAGGCAATGCCGCACAGCTTATGCCATAAGAGTGCGGATGCCGCAAAAAAGCGGAGGTAAAACCATGAGAAAAATGTTAAAAGCAATGATTACCGAGGACGGAAGCGAAACATCGCATGAGTTGGCAGGAATTTTGCGTTCCAACGGCTTTGAAGTGTCAACCGTCATCAAAGACGGCGCTCAGATTATTTCAAAGCTCAAAGAGGGTGAAAGACCCGATGTCCTTTTGATGGATGGGTTTATGCCGAGGCTCGATGCGCTCGGAGTGCTCAGAGAAATGGATTCCATGCGCCTTGAAAAAAGACCGATAGTTATGGTTCTTTCAAGCACGGATAATTCAAGGTTTGAGAGCGAGGTTCTCAACAGCGGCGCAGATTATTATTTCCTGAAACCCTATAATCCGTCAATGCTTGCGGAAAGAGTGATTCAGTTTGCAAGCCTCAGCGGTTCCGTTGCCGAAAAGACGGGCGTTAAGGATCTGGAGGTCGTTGTTTCGCAGATAATGCATCAGATAGGAGTTCCCGCTCACATCAGAGGGTATCAGTATCTGAGAGAAGCGATAATACTGTCGGTTAACAACAGCGAGATGATAAGCTCAGTAACAAAAGTCCTTTATCCGACGGTTGCAAAGGTGTTCAAAACCACACCGTCAAGAGTTGAGAGAGCGATAAGACATGCTATTGAGGTTGCATGGGACAGAGGAGATGTTGATGTTCTCAGCTCGTATTTCGGCTACACGATTCAAAATGAAAGAGGCAAGCCGACCAACAGCGAATTTATAGCAATGATCAGCGATAATCTGAAGCTGAGAATGAAAGCGGTATAAGACAAAAAAGGAGCGTATCTTCAAAGGCAATGCCGATGAGGATACGCTCCGATTATTTTTCATTATGTTTTATGCAGCAATAAGTGCAAGGAAAAGTCCTTTGAGAATCGGAGTAGCATCAATTGCGGCGCTCGGAACGGCAAAAACGCTGTCGTCAACCGTAAAGGATATATTCTCAAAATAGGTGTACTGAATTGAATTGGTTGAAGCGTCCTCAACCTTGAGAACCTTAAGATCATCGCCGATATAATAGAACTTGCTTGTCACAAACTCTCTGTCATTATATTCTTCAACATAGTATTCGGTTCCGTCAAGTGTTTCGTTGTAGCTCTTGACATACTGAAGAACGCCCTGAGTCAGATTTGCGGCTTTTTTTACCATTTCCCAAACATCCGCACCCTTGAGAGGGTTGGCTGTTTTAACATAGAAGAAAGGAAGAGTCGGGAAGAAGCCGTAAATATCCTCATCTGCCGTAACGAGTCTTGCCTTGATTGCGCCCGAGGCGTATTCATAGCAGATGTTGTTGCCTTTAACCGCAAAGGTGTTTGTGACATCGGCGGGAAGAACACCGAAAAGCTTTGTTTCGCCCGCTTTGAGAGTTACCGAAAATTCGGTTGCGCTGTCCAATTTATCAAGCAGAGCGTCTGTTTTCGGCTGGTCTGCCGCAAATGCGTTGATTGAGAAAAGGGAAGCGGCAATAATTGCTGCGGAAATTACGATACTGAAAAGTTTTTTCATTTTCAAAACCTCCTTGTATAAACATAATACCATATTTTACCTTAAAAAGCAAGGCTTATATTTCTTCAAGCAGTTCAAAGATAATTGAATTTGAAAGCAGAAATCCCTCGGGAGTGAGTGAAACGGAGCTTTTGTTAACACGGGTCAGACCGTGCTTTTCAAAATCTGCCGCTTTTCTGACAAAACCTTCGGGGATTGAAGAACCGAATCGGGATTCATAGTTTTTGAAAATCAAACCCTCGGTGAGCCGCAGAGCAAGCATGATATATTCTTCTCTGTCTCCGCCCGTGCCGTCATCGATGGGAGGATTGCCGTTAATGAAGCTGTCAATGTTTCTTTCATAGAAAAATCTTTTGCCGTCAACAAAGGAATGTGCCGCCGCTCCGATGCCGAGATATTCTTCGCAATGCCAATATTTCAGATTGTGTCGGCTTTCAGAGCCCGGCACTGAAAAGTTTGAAATTTCATACTGAAAAAAACCGTTTTCGGCGAGCTTTTCGGCGGCAAAAAGATACAAATCGCAGGTTTCGTCCTCGCTCGGAAGACTTAAAGAATCTCTGCGCCTGTAAAGGGGAGTACCTTGCTCTAACTTTAAGATGTATGCGCTGATGTGCTTAACTCCGAGCGAAGCACAAAAGTTGATTGAATCGCTGAGCTTATCCCTTGTCTGCCCCTCGATGCCGAGCATGAGGTCAAGAGAGATGTTTTCAATGCCTGCCGACTGCGCTTTTTTGACGGCTCTTGCCGCATCGTCTGCACCCGAGCGCCTGCCGAGAAAGCGGCGTTCTTCATCGTTTGCGCTCTGCAATCCCATTGAAATTCTGTTGATACCGCTTGATTTTACGGCGTAAAAGTCGAAATCGGAATTAATTCCGCCCGTGTCAGACGGATTGCATTCGAGCGTTGCTTCGCAATTTTCCGTGCGGTTGATAACGCTCATTATTTTTGATATTCTTTCGCTTCCGAGCAGCGACGGAGTTCCGCCGCCGAAATAAACGGTGTCAAAAATCCGATTTTCTCTCTCGATTCTGCGGCAGAGAGCCTCGGTGTAATCGTCAATTATTCCGTCTTTCGGAGTGACGGAATAAAAGTCGCAGTAAGGGCACTTGCCTTTACAGAACGGAATGTGCAGATATAAGCCTATCGGTTGCATATCAGTTGTCATCGTCGAGCTTGAGAACCGCCATGAACGCTTCCTGGGGCACTTCAACCGTTCCGAAGTGGCGCATTCTCTTTTTGCCCTCTTTCTGCTTTTCGAGAAGCTTCTTCTTTCTCGTTATATCGCCGCCGTAGCATTTTGCAAGAACATCCTTGCGCATTGCCTTGACTGTTTCTCTTGCGATGATTTTGCCGCCGATTGCAATCTGAATCGGAATTTCAAACATCTGTCTCGGAATATTGTCCTTCAGCTTTTCGGCAATTTTTCTCGCTTTTGAATATGCCTTGTCAGAGTGAATAATAAATGAAAGAGCGTCGATAATATCGCCGTTGAGAAGCACATCGAGCTTAACAAGATTTGATTTTCTGTAATCGGATATTTCGTAATCGAATGAGGCGTAGCCCCTTGTTCTTGATTTGAGCGAATCGAAGAAATCGTAGATTATTTCGTTGAGCGGCAGTTCATAATGGATATCAACCCTGTCGGTTGTGATATAATCCATATTCTTGAATACGCCACGCCTGTCCTGGCAGAGATCCATTATTGTTCCGACATATTCGGCGGGCGCATAAATATGGGCGTCGGTAAATGGTTCTTCGCAGGATGCGATTGTTGCAGGGTCGGGGTAATGGGTGGGGTTATCAATTTCAATCATTGAGCCGTCGGTGAGATTAATCTTATAAATAACGCTCGGAACGGTGGTTACAAGGTCAAGGTCATATTCTCTTTCAAGCCGTTCCTGAATGATTTCAAGGTGAAGCAGACCGAGAAAGCCGCAACGGAAGCCGAAGCCGAGTGCGCCCGAGGTTTCGGGCTCAAAGCTCAATGCGGCGTCGTTTAACTGAAGCTTTTCAAGTGCGTCACGCAGATTTTCGTAGTCTGCGCCGTCGGCGGGATAAATTCCGCAGAAAACCATCGGGTTAACCTTGCGGTAGCCGGGCAGAGGCTCTGCGGCGGGGTTTTCGGCGGTTGTGACGGTGTCGCCGACTCTTGCATCGCCGACAGTCTTGATTGAAGCGGTGATGTAACCGACTTCACCTGCCGTCAGCTCGGCGCAGGGTTCGGGCTCGGTGGCTCTCATATAGCCGGTTTCAACAACGGTAAATTCCGCTCCGGTAGCCATCATTCTCATGGTGTCGCCGGGCTTTATTCTTCCTTCTTTGATTCTGACATAAACAATAACACCCTTGTAGCTGTCATAAACAGAATCAAAAATAAGAGCTCTCAGGGGCAGGGTGTCGTCAGCTTTGGGTGCAGGAATATCCTTAACGATA
>JAEDKI010000073.1 GCA_016295895.1 Clostridiaceae bacterium
GCAAATTTGACACATCGGCGGCAGGCGAAAACAAACTTGTCAGCTATAAAATCACGGGTCTTTCGGGCGCAAACAGCGGCAACTACAAGCTTGCATCAGGCACGGAAGGAACCTCAAACGGCACTATAGCCAAGGCACCCATTACGGTTACCGCTCCCAAGACAACGTCGGTTGTTTATGACGGCGAAATCAAGTCGGTTAATGTTCTTGCTTACTCAAACGGAATTTACTATAACGATTATACCGTTAAGTATATCGCCGAGGACAGCACCGTAACCGAAGATCCCGTTAATGTCGGCAAATATAAAGTTGTTGTTGAGCTTACAGACCCCGACAACTTCACAATCAAGAATACGTATGATTCAACACTTGTCATCAAGTCTGCAACTCAGGATGTATTCACCATTGAAGGCATACCCGACAGCGTAACCTACGGCGACAAGTTTGAGCTTCAGACCGCAGGCGCACAGGAAGGCGGCAAGATCACTTATACGGTTTCAGGCGTTGACGCAAACGGAAATCCCGTCAATAACGCAAAGCTTTTAACCGAAAACGGCAAGACCTATATTGAAATCACGGGCATGGGCACGGTTACCGTTAAGGCAACTTCAACTCTTGCCAACTACAACGACAAGACCGCAATGAGAACCTTCACGGTCGGCAAGAGAACACTTGCCGTTAAGGCAACTCCCGTTTCAAAAATATATGACGGAACAAATGAAGTTGCCGTTACCGTAACGCTTGACGGACTTCTTCCCGGCGACGAGGGAATCACCGCAACCGCCAAGGGCGTTGTTGCAACTCCCGACGCAGGCAAGGCAAAGACGGTATTCATCAATGATATCGTTCTTTCGGACGGCAGCAAATATAAGCCGGCTATCACCTCAACTCAGGCAAATGTTGACATTGAAAAGCGCACCGTTACGGGCTTTGAAATAATTGCCGAGGATAAGGTTTATGACAAGACCACCGCCGCAAACGCAACCGTAACGGCTGTTAACGGCGTGCTTGATGCGGATAAGGAATATGTAACGGTTATCGGCTCAGCTCAGTTCGACACCAAGGACAGAGGCGAAAACAAGACGGTTACATTCACCGCAACGGGTCTTTCGGGCGACAAGAGCGGAAACTATGTTCTTGCCGACAATGCAAAGACCGCAACCTGCAAGGCAAGCATCGTTGCCGCTTCTCCCAAGGATTTCTACATCAGCGGTCACTATTCAGATGTTACCGTCTCCGAGCAGTTCAAGCTCAGAGCCTTCTATGCAAATGAAGTTACCGATGTTGAATGGTCGAGCAGCGATGAATCCGTTGCAACCGTAAATGCACAGACGGGCGAGGTTACCGTTGTCGGCGCAGGCGATGCGGTCATTTATGCGGCAATTGACGAGGGCTACGGACTTGATCCCGCTCAGTTCCCGCTTCACGCTGTCAAGAAAATCATTCAGCTTTACTCAACTCCCGATGAGCTTATCAAGGCTTATAACGGCAGAGTCCAGATTCCCGAAATTCTTTCACCCGATGAGGACTTTGTTCCCACCGAGGATAATGTTATTCTGACTTTCGTTTGCGAGAGCGGCGAGGATACCGATTTTGCAGATCCCATCAACGCAGGCAAATATAAAGTATATTATGATATAGCGGATAACGAATTCACGGGTTCGGGCTACCTTGATATGGTTATCAACAAGGGCACAATAGTTGTCAAGGCTTCGGACATTGAGAAAACCTACGGCGAAGCTCCCGTTTATGCTTATGAAATCACAACGGGCGCAGACATCGAAAGAGCAACCGAGGAGGTTGACGCCGTTGTCGGCTACATCAGC
Source organism: Clostridiaceae bacterium (assembly GCA_016295895.1). GTDB lineage: Bacteria > Bacillota > Clostridia > Oscillospirales > Acutalibacteraceae > CAG-177. The sequence goes on from JAEDKI010000073.1 coordinate 1,827, forward strand.
GACGGAGAGCCTGCAACCGCCCCCGCAGGTGAATATGATATCAACATCACCTTCAAGTCAGCAGAAAATGATAACATCAGATTCTATGCAGATGAAACGGCAGGCAAGCTCACCGTTAATCCCGCTCCGCTGACCCTCAGCGTTAAGGATGTTCAGCGTGAATACGGCTTTGAAAATACAGCTCCCGAATATGAATACTCGGGCTTTGTTAACGGCGAGGATGCAAGCGTTCTCTCAGGCGAGCTTAAATTCAAGTATGACAGCTCAATAACCAAGGATTCGCCCATCGGCGAGTATGAGGATGTCATAACGGTTGATACCCTTGCAACAAGCGGAAACTACGCAATCACGGTTGCTTATGCGGACGGCGAGGGCGCAGACCTTTCAATCGTTAAGGTATCCGTCGAAACAATATCCGATCCTCTTGACGGTATTACCGAGGAGAATGTAAATTCCGACGATGAGCAAACAATCAAGGATGTTATTGAAGAGCTTGGCGGCTTCACTCCCGAAAATGAAGAGGAGCAGAAGCAGCTTGACGAAGCTCTCGAAAAGTGCAACAAGCTTCTTGATAAGATTAACGAAACGAGAGAAGCTCTCAATAAAATTGATTCTGACGCTTCAATCCTTGATTTCGACAGAGCAACGGCTTTCTGGGAGGACGATATCAAAGATTTCATCGGTGAGATCGACGCTCTTCTTGCAACCGATAATCTGAGCCCCTCCGAGATTACCAAGCTCGGCGAATACAAGGCTCAGGCAGAAAAGCTCATCGGAATCATCAACAATCCCGTTATGTATCTTTCATGCAGATTCTTCTATCTCATTTGGGATTGCTTAATCTGGAAATACGACTTTATATCGGATTTATTTGTTGATGTCATTATTTCCATATCCAAAGCCTGCTGAACCGAAACACAGGTTGCAATCAAAGAATACGAATAATCTGTACCGCAAATAAGCCAAAATAAAAAAGAAACGCAAATGAAACAAGCAGGCAACATCCAAAGCGGATGTTGCCTGCTTGACTTTTATTGTGCTTTATTACCGGAAATCACCGTAATTTGTGCGTTTTCAGGCGGGAGCAAGCCCCTGCCCTACCGTTTCGGAAAAATCAACCGCTTTACAACCGTATTTATAAATAAAAAAGCAATTAATTTATAAAAAACTCTTTTATGTTAAGAAATATATGGTATAATGGCACAGAAAGCAAAAATAATCGTTCTTGGAGGTCATTATGCCGATAATTTATAATGAGAAAAACAAAACATTCAAACTGGATACCGACAATACGAGCTACATAATTCAGGTTTATGAAGAAAACTATCTTTTGAACCTGTATTACGGCGATTTCATCCCCGACTGCTTTGTGCCCGGCAGGGATAAGAGAACGCCCAACGCATCCTTCAGCCCTGCAAACCCCGTTATCGGAGAACACGGCTTTTCGCCCGATACTGCACCCATGGAATTCGGCACAAGCGGTGCGGGAGATTTCAGAATATCTGCGCTTGAAATCCGCAATTCAAACGGTGACAGCGTCACGGATATCCGTTACTGCGGTCACAAAATATATGACGGCAAAAAAGAAATCCCCCAAATGCCCTCAAGCTATGTCAACAGCGACAGCGAAGCGCAGACTCTTGAACTATATGCAAAAGATGCGGTGACGGGAGCCGCCGTGACGCTCTATTATTCCGTTTTCCCGAAATATGATATTATTGCAAGACGCATCCGTGTTACGAATGAATCCCCGAAAAAAATGAGAATTGAAAGAGCTTTCAGTCTGTGCCTTGACCTGCCCGATATGGATTATGATATGATTTCTCTTTACGGTGCACACGCCAAAGAAAGAAACGCCGAACGCCGTCCCCTCGCCCACGGAATTCAGGGAATCGGCAGCCGCAGAGGTGCTTCAAGCCATACGCAGAATCCGTTCATGGCATTGGCGCAAAAAGGAGCAGACGAAGAGCACGGCAGTGTTTACGGCTTTAATTTTGTCTATTCGGGCAACTTTTCGGCACTTGCCGAATGTGATTTCAACTGCACGACAAGGGTTATTATGGGCATCGACCCCGATACCTTTTCGTGGGAGCTTGACGGCGGTGAATCTTTTGATTCTCCGGAAGCAATAATGGTCTATACCTCACGGGGAATCGGAGAAATGAGCCGTCTTTTGCACAGATTTTATAATAACAATCTGATAAGAGGCCGCTATAAAACCGAAAAAAGACCGTTGCTTATTAACAGTTGGGAAGCGGCATACTTTAATTTTGACTCAGATAAGCTTGTAGCTTTTGCAAAGGAAGCAAAAAAATTAGGCGTTGAAATGCTTGTTATGGACGATGGATGGTTCGGAAAGCGAAACGATGACACATCCTCGCTCGGGGACTGGTTCGTTAACGAAGAAAAGCTTCAGGGAAGCCTCGGCGATTTAATCAAGCGTGTAAATAATGAGGGCTTAAAGTTCGGCATATGGTATGAGCCTGAAATGATTTCTCCCGATTCCGACCTTTTCCGTGCGCATCCCGATTGGTGCGTTCATGTTGAAGGCAGAGAACCGATGCTCGGCAGAAACCAATATGTGCTTGATGTGTCTCGCAAGGATGTCCGTGACAACATCTGGGAGCAGATGTATAAAGTGCTTTCAGAGAATAACATTGAATATCTTAAATGGGACTTTAACAGAAATATCTGCGACGCAGGCTCGGCGCTTCTGCCGCCCGAACGCAAAGAGGAATTCTTCCACCGCTTTATTTTAGGCACATATGATCTTATGAACAGGCTCGTTACAGCCTTCCCGAACATTCTCTTTGAAAACTGTTCCGGCGGAGGCGGACGCTATGACCCTGCCATGCTTTGCTATTCGCCGCAGATATGGGCAAGCGACAACACCGACCCGATTGAAAGGCTGTATATTCAGTTCGGCACCTCGATGTGCTACCCTGCTTCATCCATGGGAGCGCATGTTTCCGCATGTGACCGCACGGGATACGGCACAAAATGCAATGTTGCAAGGTGGGGAACCTTCGGGCTTGAGCTTGACCCCACAAAGCTTACCGACGAAGAAACGGAAATTATCCGCAATCAGATAAAGGATTATCACAGGAATTATGAGCTTGTGAACAGAGGAGACCTCTACCGTCTTATTTCCCCGTTTGAAAACCCGTACAGGGCGGCATGGCAGTTTGTATCACCCGACAAATCACGGACAATGTTCACCCTGGTTACAATGCGCAGGGAATTCCGTCAGCACCTGATAGTCAAGCTTCACGGTCTTGACCCCAACGCTTATTACAGAAATGAAGAAACGGGAGATGTATTTTCCGGAGCACTGCTTATGAATGCGGGTCTTGTATTGACACATATCGCCGAAAAATCAGGTGAAAGCGTTGTAATCTGTTTCGACAAAATCTAAAATAATATCAGAATAAAGAAGCAGGAATCCATGACACACAGTCGGGATTTCTGCTTTTTTGTAACATTTATCAATAGGATATGTCCCGGAATGTTGACAACTGAGAGAATCGGATATATAATTGATTAAAAGTTCGTGCTCGTGCACGAAAGGCGAAACGGGAGTGAAACAATGGCGATAACCGCAAAAGAAATCGCTCCGCTTGTCATAAAAGCCCGTGACGGTTCTCAGAGAACCTTTATCACCGATGAAAAGGTTGAAGACAAGGCGATTCCGCCGCTTCCCGAAGCGAAGCTTACCGAGCGTAAAATCTGCATTTCGGAGGAGGACGGCGCACCGTTAAATTACGGAATTGACACCAACGGAAATGTTAAAATGAAAATAACTCTGCCCGCAATGTCCTACAAATGGTATGTTCTTCGCAAACCAAGCGAAGAAAGCTGATTTTTTCTGCACAGATATTGCTCTTTCATAAGTCAAGCGGCTTGTGTCGGAAATTGAACCGACGCAAGCCGCTTTGAATTATTCAATAATATTATCTTTTAAGGCGCTTATCCGATTTGGTTGCAAGGCGGGTTCCGATGCTCTGGAAAATCTGAACGAGAGCAACAAGCAGAATAACCGCCGCAAGCATGATTAGATATTTATAGCGGTAATAACCGTAGTTAATGGCTATTTTGCCCAGACCTCCGCCGCCGATTATGCCGCTCATTGCCGAGTAGCTCAGAACGGTGGTGATTGCGATAGTGATGTTTGAAATAAGCGAGGGAACGCTTTCGGGAATCATAACCTTAACGATGATTCTCATGGGCGATGCTCCCATGCTCTGCGCCGCCTCAATGATATTGGGGTTAACCTCTCTGAGACTGCCCTCAACGAGCCTTGCAACGAACGGGAACGAAGCGATAACAAGCGGCACTATTGACGCCGTTGTTCCGACAGCCGTGCCGACAATCGCTCTTGCAAGAGGAAAAGCCATAATCATCAGAATCAGGAACGGGACAGAGCGCAGAAGATTGATAACGACATTCAGCACATGCATGAAGCCTTTCGGAAGCGGAAGAACGCCGTTCTTTTCACCGACAACAAGCAAAACACCGAGCGGCAATCCGAGAATAATTGCGAATGCCGTTGAAACGACTGTAACATAAACGGTTTCCCATGTTGCAAAAAGGAATTCGTTTTTAACTATTTCAAGCATTTCTGCAAAAGCCTGAGAAGAAAAAATCTTATCAAACATCGTCGGTCACCTCCTCAACAGCTACATCGGGCACGGTCTGCAAATAATTAATTGCCCTTTCAACCTCTGAGTCCCCACCCGGGATACCCAGAAGCATGTTTCCGTAAGCCCTGTCGCCTATGCTCTTTGTTGAAGCCGCCATAATGTTGGCGGTTATATTCTCTTCAATTGCCATTTTGGAAATAAGCGGAGTTGAAGCGGCTTTTGCGCCGTTGAAAACAACTCTGATGCGTCTTTCACCGTCAGAGGGAGGGATGATTTCATCTGTAGCTCCCAAATCAGGGAAAACAAGGCGGCGTGCGGCATCGGATTTCGGAGCAGAAAAGACATCGCTGACCTTCCCCTCCTCAACAACCTCGCCGTTATCAAGAATCGCAACCCTGTTGCAGATTTCTTCAACAACGCTCATCTGATGGGTGATAACGATAACGGTTATTCCTAAATTACGGTTGATTTCCTTAATAAGACCGAGAATGGAATGCGTGGTTTTCGGGTCGAGAGCGCTCGTTGCCTCGTCGCAAAGCAAAACCTTGGGATTGGTTGCAAGCGCTCTTGCAATGGCGACCCTCTGCTGCTGACCGCCGGAAAGCTGAGCCGGGTAAGAATTCGCCTTATCGGGCAGACCGACAGTCTCCAGCAGTTCCATCGCTTTTTTCTTGGCTTCAGATCTTTTTACGCCCGCAAGCTCAAGCGGAAAACAGATATTTTTAAGGCAAGTTCTCTGCATGAGCAGATTAAAGCCCTGAAAAATCATTGTGATACTGCGTCTGGCGGAGCGAAGCTCTTTTGCACTCAGAGCGCCCATGTCGCAGCCGTCAATCAAGACCTTTCCCTCGGTCGGTCTTTCAAGCATGTTAATACAGCGGACAAGAGTGCTTTTGCCTGCGCCGCTCATGCCGATAATGCCGTATATATCACCGTCATTAATGGTGAGGTTAACATTTTTTAGAGCCTCAACCGTTCCGTCGGCAACGCTGAAGGTCTTTGACAAATTCTCTATTTTTATCATTGCTGAACCTCCGGGCAATTTTTGTTGTTTCTTATTTCAGAGCGTCAAGAGTAGTCTGTCTGCCGCCGTAAACGCCGAGAGGCTCAACATGAACGGTTGAAACTGCAACGATGTGAGTTCCGTTTTCAGCGTTGAAATCGTCAAGATAAGGAGTGTGCTGGAAGTAGTTGGCGTCAATTTCGCCGCTCTCAACAACATTGTTGGGCTGAACATAGTCTGTATACTCAACGATTTTGAGAGTGATATTCTTTGCGGCAAGAATTTCCTGAGCAACCTTCAGAATCTCTGCATGAGGAGCGGGAGAAGCGGCAACGGTAACTGTCTTGCCTGCAAGAGCGGCATAGTCAACGGTTGCGTCATAGCCGTCGCCGGGGTTATCAACAACGCTGACTACCGAGCCGTTATACTGAGTTTTGATGTAATCTGCAACCTGCTTGCTTTCAAGAGCAGCTTTGAGAGCCTTGATAAGAGGTGAATTCTCATTGCCTTCCTTAACTGCAAGAATATTGCCGTAAGCAGAGGATGAACCCTCGATTGCAAGAGCGTCCTCAACGGGGTTGAGACCTGCGGAAATTGCATAGTTTGAGTTGATAACCGCATAGTCAACATCGGGAAGAACATTGGGAAGCTGAGCTGCCTCAACCTCTTTGAAGGTGATGTTCTTGGGATTCTCTGCGATATCAAGAATGGTTGCGGTGATGCCTGCGCCGTCCTTGAGGGTGATTATGCCCTGCTCCTGAAGCAGAAGCAATGCACGGGCTTCGTTGGTCGTGTCGTTGGGAATGGCGATAATGATTTCCTCTGCCTGCTCTTTGTTTGAGCATGCTGAGAAAGCCGCTGCGATTGAGAATGTGAGAACAACTGCGAGAATGACTGAAAGTACTTTTTTCATGGTTTTTATCTCCTTTTATTATATGTTTTTTTATGTATCATCAATTTGCGAGCATACATCGGCACATTCGCCTGCTGTTTATGTTCGTTTTTGCAATGATAACTGCTGTTATTATCATAACGTTCCTCCTTCACGGAAAAATAAAAAGGAAGCTTCTCAGAAGCTTCCCTTGATAAACAGAACAGTTTCCGCCTCAGCGGTCAATTTTGTTCGGAAAGCACTGAAAAATCGGCGCACCAAGCCATGCACATGCGGCACATGCACATCTTCATGGTGTCTGC
>JAEDKI010000074.1 GCA_016295895.1 Clostridiaceae bacterium
AAGCCGTGACGGAGGATTGATTAGCAAACTAATATGCTATATTATCTTGAAAACGAACAAACTCACGAAAATCCCGTAGGGTTCGGCGTTCCCGACGAACCGATTCGCCAAGGGCGGATAATATACAATAAAATTCAAACATCGAAAACCTTGCTATTTTTAAAATATTAGTCTACAATAGAAATAATAAAACTGTTTTTTGCCCGAGCAAAAAAATTTTCAATGTTTTGTCACCTTTTCGGGTTTTGAAGCGTGTATATAGTGAAAGCTGTTAAAAAGGGAGGCGAGGGGTGCCTTTGAATGCTAAAAAGATTCTTCCCGACGCAGAACGGGTTATAAATGAATACGGCGACAGCATTTACCGCCTTTGCTCGGTGATGCTGAAAAACACCTTTGACGCTCAGGACGCCGTTCAGGAATGCTTTTTGAAATACATAACAAAAGCCCCGAATTTCAACGATTCGGAGCATGAAAAAGCTTGGCTGATAAGAGTTGCGGCAAATGTCTGCAAGGATATGATGAGAAAACGCCGAAGGCTGAGCCCTGTCAGCCCCGATGAGATACGAAACCTCGGCAAGAGCGAGGATAATGCGCAAATCCTCGGTCTGCTTGTTTCGCTTGAAGAAAAATACAGAATAGTAATTCATCTTCACTATGTTGAGGGCTACAAAATGGGCGAGCTTTCCGCCATGCTCGGCATATCCGAAGCTGCGGTCAAAAAAAGACTTCAAAGAGGCAGAGAGGCTCTGCGAGAATTATACGAAAAGGAGGCGGGATAATTGGATTTTGAAAAAATCAAGCCTGCGGTTGAGGATATTACCCTCTCCGAAGCTCAGAAGCAGGCAATAATCTCCGAATGTGCCAAGGCAAAGAAAAAATCCCGTGCTCCGATTTATGCGGTTGTTGCCGCTGCGGCGATGCTTATTCTTGTGTTTTCTCCCGGATTCCTGTTCAGAGCAGACAGAAAGTCGGCAGATTCCGCCGGTAATATTGAAGAATACTGTAATAACATTGCCGAAAGCACCGCAACGAGCGATTTCAGAAATTTTGAAGCTGACGGATATGCGGAGATATATTCGGTCATTCCCGCAGAATTTGTTATGCTCGTGAATAGCGATGAGTTTGCGGAATGGAGCGACGAATGCACCGCCGACGGAGGTATGGCGCTTCTTCAGTTTGTTGAGCATTTTCAGATTCCGAAAGAGGATTTTGAAGCTGCAAACGCCGAATATTCGGCACGGAATGCGAATGAAAATTCTGTTGCCGATGACGGGGCAGGCATTGATAACAAAGCCGAACAGCCCTCCGAAAGCATCAATGCCGAGCTGATTTATTCGTTCGATAAAGAAAAAATTGATGAATATTATAAAAAATAAAACAAAAAAACAGGTCGGCTGAAAACCGACCTGCATCAGAAGTATTAAATTGCGTAAAACGATTATTCAATAACCGTATAGCCGTAACCCTTTGCGGTTTCGCCGGAATATTCATCATAAAGGGTAGCAAAGTCGGCTTCTCTCTGCATTTTGACTTTATAGACTATCATTCTTGCCTTGTCATCGTGTTTAACCTGCTTTTCATCATCGCTGTCGGGGTAGCCGAGGTAGGTCTTGTAGGATGACATGCTGTCAAAGAATCTGTAAACCATGCAGTAGTCAAGATTTCCTTTTTTATCCATGATGAAAGCCTGACATTCCGTGCCGTATGAAGTTGACGATTTAACAACAAGCTTCTTGTTTTTAACGGTCTTGCCGACCTCGTCAATATTTTCCTCAACGCCCTCGCTGTAAGCAACTTCAACGCTCTGCGACTCGGCAATGCGCTGTGATTCGGCGTTTGAGAGGGATTCTCTCAGCTCATCATCGGAGAGCTCCTTGTGAACCTTGCAGGCGGAAAGCGAAAGAAGGATTGCTATTATAGCCGCTATGGCTGTTGCTTTTTTCATATATTATTCCTCCACATTATTCTTTATATATATTACTGACACGAATTGAATAAAATGTCAAGAGCTTTCAGGAAATTTAACAATTTTGCAATCTGAATGCAATACGAATGACGGAAAAATTCAACCGACGATGGTTCCCGTGGTTTTTGTTATGTAGGGGACGATGCCCACATCGTCCCAAAGTAAAGTGTATCATTATCTGCCTGCGGCGAATCGGTTCGTCGGGGACGCCGAACCCTACGGTTTTTGCCGAATACCGTGCATATTTCCCGGAACGCTGAGGACAGCGTTCCCTACCGAAAAACCAAATATACCAACGATTTTGCGTGGAAAAATAAAAGCTTTTGCAACGCATAATATCGTCATCAAGCGCCGAACCCGGCGTTAATAATAAATCAAAAAGGAAAGGTGATATCCATGAAGAAAATATCTGCAATAATTCTGATTCTGCTCATGCTCGTTTCGTTCGCCGCATGCTCAGCAAGCTCAAAGAGCGACGGCTTTGCCGGCTCGGCGGTGAATGACAACTCTTTTTCTTATACTTCCGACGAAACGGCAGGGGAATCAATCGATTTAAAGACCGAGGATTCCGGCACGGGCGAAGTCAACACCGAAAACGAGAAAATCATCAAAACCGTTTTTCTCGATGTTCAGACCAAGGAGTATGACAAATACATTTCAGCCCTGAAAGCGAGCGTAATCTCGGTAGGCGGCTATGTTGAAAGCTCCGAGTCGAACATGGGCATTTATGAGGATTCAAACAGATATGCGAATTATGTTGTCCGCATTCCCGCCGAGAAGCTTGAGGAATTCATCACCTCGGCAGGCGAAAACGGAAAAATCATCAACAAAAGCGAAGAGATTAAGAATGTAACGCTTGAATATGTTGACCTTGAAAGCAGAATCGAGTCTTACAAAGCCGAGAAAGAGACTCTCACGGGCTTGCTCAAAAAAGCGGAATCGCTTGAAAATGTGCTTGCGATTCAGGAGAGGCTCTCCGAGGTCAATTATCAGATTGATTCCTACACCTCGCAGCTCAATGTGCTCAAAAACCGTGTCAGCTTCAGCACCGTTACGCTGAACATCAATGAGGTTGAGCGTGTGAGCGAAAGCAAACCGACTCTTTGGTCGGAAATCAAGGACGCTTTCTCCGACAATGTCAAGGCGGTCGGCGAATGGCTCCGCAGCTTTGTTGTCGGCTTCGTGGGCGGACTTCCCGTCATTATTCCTATTGCCGCCGTTGCGGTTGCCGTAATTCTGATTATCAGAAAAGCTGTTAAAAAGAGAAAGGCAAAGAGAAATATTCTCAAATAATCCGCATAACTGATTAATGCCGCTTCGGGGCTTCGGCTTCGGGCGGCTTTTTCTGTAAAATTTTTCTATTATTTCAATTCAGAAAATTGAATTGCCTTGATTTTGTTATCATATAAATTGGAATAATAGATTAAGTCGGCGGCAGCTCGGAAGCCGCCCCGTAAAAGAAACGGAGAGAATATTTTGGCAAAAACTCTTGTCTTAACCGAAAAGCCGTCCGTTGCAAGGGATATCGCCCGTGTTCTGGGCTGCAAAAAGAACGGAAACGGCTGTATAATCGGCGATAAATATATTGTCACATGGGCGCTCGGCCATCTCGTGACCCTTGCCGACCCCGAGGCTTACGATGCAAAATACAAAACCTGGCGCATGGAGGATTTGCCCATGCTCCCAAAGCGCATGAAGCTGGTTGTTATCGGCCAGACCTCGAAGCAGTTCAAGGCTGTCAGCTCTCTGCTCGGCAGCTCCGAGGTTGATAAAGTCGTTATCGCAACCGACGCAGGGCGTGAGGGAGAGCTTGTTGCACGCTGGATTATTCAGAAAGCCAACTGCAAGAAGCCCATGCAGAGGCTTTGGATATCCTCGCAGACCGACAAGGCGATTAAGGAGGGCTTTGCATCGCTGAAGCCCGCATCTCAGTATGACAATCTCTACCGAAGCGCTCAATGCCGTGCCGAAGCTGATTGGCTTGTCGGGCTTAATATCAGCCGTGCGCTGACCTGCAAACACAACGCTCAGCTTTCCGCAGGCAGAGTTCAGACCCCGACTCTTGCGATGATTGTTCGCCGTGAGGAGGAGATTCTGAAATTCAGACCCAAGGATTTTTACACCGTCAAGGCGGATTTCAACGGATTTTCCGCTCTGTATAAGGATTCAAAGGGTCAGGCGAGATTCTTTGACGAAGCCGCCGCAAAAGCGGTTGCCGATAGCGTCAAGGGCAAGAGCGGAATGCTCTCCGAGGTCAAAAAGGTTTACCGTTTCAAAGCTCCCCCTGCCGCCTATGACCTGACGGAGCTTCAGCGTGACGCCAACAAAAAATACGGCTATTCAGCCAAGCAGACGCTCTCGCTCATGCAGAGTCTTTATGAAACCCATAAGCTTCTGACCTATCCGAGAACGGATTCAAGATATATAACAAAGGATGTTGCGGCAACCCTGCCCGAAAGGCTGAAAGCCATTGCCATAGGGCCGTATAAGGACGCCGCAAATGCCGTTCTGCGTTCAAAGCCCATACCGCTTAAATATATTGTCAACGACGCAAAGGTCACCGACCACCATGCAATTATTCCAACGGAGCAATATGTTGACCTCAACAAGCTGTCCCGTGAGGAGAGGCATATTTATGACCTTGTTGTGCGCCGTTTCATTGCGGTTCTGAGCGCACCGTTTGAATATGACGAGGTTCAGGTTACCGTGACGGTTAACGGCAGAAAATTCTATGCCAAGGGTCAGTCTGTCAAATCGGCAGGCTGGAAAGCACTTTATGATTCTTCGCTTGCCGATGACGAGAGCGATTCCGATGACCTTGCCTCTCAGCAGTTACCGCCGCTGACTCAGGGAATGTCGGTAACGCCCAAGGGAATTCGCATTTGCTCGGGCAAAACCGCTCCGCCTGCAAGATACACCGAAGCCACTCTGCTCTCCGCAATGGAGAACCCCACGGGTCAGGTTGACGACGGCTCGCTGAAGGACGCCCTGAAGACCGCAGGCGGCCTCGGCACTCCCGCCACGAGAGCGGATATTATTGAAAAGCTGTTTGATTCCTTCTGCGTTGAGCGCAGGGGAAAAGAAATATTCCCGACCTCAAAGGGCAAGCAGCTCATTGAAATCGTGCCGCCAGACCTCAAATCGGCGGAGCTTACCGCCCGTTGGGAACAGAGACTTTCTCTTATCGCAAAAGGCGGCGCAGACAGCGCAAAATTCATTGAGGAAATGCGTGCCTATGCAAGCTCGCTTGTCAGCAGCGTTAAGTCGAGCGAAGCAAAATACAGGCACGATAACATGACCCGTGAGCCTTGCCCCGAGTGCGGCAAATATCTGCTTGAGGTCAACGGCAAAAAGGGCAAAATGCTCGTCTGTCAGGACAGAGAATGCGGCTACCGCAAGAGCATTTCCGTTGTCACCAACGCCCGATGCCCCGAATGCCACAAAAAGCTTGAACTCAGAGGAGAGGGCGACAAAAAATCGTTCTTCTGCGTTTGCGGCTACAGAGAAAAGCTTTCCGATTTTGAAAAAAGAAAAGAGAGCGCAGGCGCAGGCAAAAGAGATGTTGCGAAATATATGCAGCAGCAGGCAAAGCAGAAAACCGCCGTCAATCCCCTTGCCGAGCAGCTCGCAAAATGGATGGAGGAAAACAAATGAAGCGTTTTCTTGCCGCATTTCTGACGGTTATTATTCTTATTTCGCTTAATTCGTGCGCAAGCCGAGGCATAAATCAGTCAATTTCCTATTCTCTCAGCGGTTCGCCTCAGACCCTTGACCCGCAATACGCCAAGGACACCTCGGCTCATATCGTAATAAACAATGTGTTTGAGGGGCTTGTGCGACTTTCGGGTGACGGTGAGGTAATGCCCGGAATCGCCGAAAGCTGGAATGTTTCACCTGACGGGCTGACCTATACCTTCAAGCTCAAAGAGGGCACGGAATGGTATTGCTCGGTTGCGCTCAAAAACGAATTCGGAGAGGCGTTTTATAAGAAATTCTCCGAGGAAAAGGTGACGGCGAACGATTTCGTTTTTGCCATGCGCCGTGCCGTTTCTCCGCAGATTTCGTCATCGAGCGCACATAGGCTGTTTTCAATCGTCAACGCCGCCGAGATTTATGCAGGCGAGGCGGAGGTTTCAACCCTCGGAGTTACCGCTCCCGACGATAACACCCTGATAATCAATCTCAAAGAGCCTTGCGACGATATGCTTCAAAGGCTCACAGAGAGCGTGTTCATGCCCTGCAACGAGGAATTTTTCAACGCCATGAACGGCAGATACGGGCTGAGCAACCGCCATATTCTCTGCAACGGGCCGTTTTATGTCAGCTCATGGGCAGCCGATTCTTCTTTAACGATAAAAAGAAATAAATATTATGCGGGCGAGCAGGAGGTTTTGCCCCTCTCGGTCAATTTCAGCTTTGATTTCAGCTCGGACACAATCGTTAAGGAGCTTGCCGCATCTTCGGTGAGCGCCGCTCTGCTCCCGCCCGACTGCGCCGTTCCCGAAAATACGGTTGTGATAAAGGAAAATCCGAATTCGGTTTCGGGCTTCAGCTTCAACTGCTCCGATTCCTTGCTGAAAAATTCAAATCTCAGGCTTGCCCTGTGCTCGTCGATTGACCGCAGTTTGTTCGGCGAAATTGAAAATGCCGTTCCTCAAAGCGGATTTGTGCCGATGAACTGCACCTCGGGCGGCGAAAACTACCGTAAAACCATAGGCTCGCAGACCCCGAAAGTCGAAAACGACCCGACCGCCGCCACAGAGTATTGGAACGCCGCTTTGAGCGAGCTTTCGGTCGAAAAGGTTTCGCTGACGGTTATCTGCCCCGAATGGCTCGATTCGGCAGTCCGAAATCAGCTTCAGATCTGGCAGAAAACTCTCGGAATCAATCTTGGAATTACCGTTGAGATAAAAACGCCGCAGGAGATAACCGACGCCGTGAATTCGGGCAATTATCAGATTGCTCTGACGGGCGTTGAAAGCTCCTATGACAACGCCGTTGACTTTTTCGCTTCGTTCAGAGACGGCGGAATATTCAGATTTTCTTCAGATGAATATACAGCCATTATCGACCGTCTGCTGACCGTTGAGGATAAGCAGGAGCTTATCGGCGGATGCTTCACGGCTGAAAGCTTTATTTTACAGCAGGGTATTTTCTACCCGCTTTACGGCCGTTCAAGCTCGTTTGTCTGCTCCGATGAAGTTGAGGGCATAACCATTTGCGGCTCGGAAAGCACGGTTTCTTTCATCGGTGCAAAGAGGTTTGACTGATGAAGCGAAATAAATTTGCAATCTGCCTCTCCTGGGCGGCGGTTGCCGCCTGCATGGGAGCGATATTCTGGTTTTCTTCAAGAAGCGGCGGAGAATCCCAAAATCAAAGCGACTTTTTCGCCGCATTTTTTAACCTGCCGCTGAGCAGCTTTATTATCCGCAAGGGCGCTCATTTTCTTGAATTTACGGGGCTTGCGGTGCTGCTTTTTATCGCTCTGCGGCTCTCGTTCGGTTACTTCCGCCCGTTTCTCGCTCTGATTATTGCCGCCGTTTATGCGGCAAGCGATGAGATACACCAGCTCTTTGTTGAGGGTCGGGCGTGCCGCATTTTTGACTGGTTAACCGACTGCCTCGGATCAGCGTCGGGGATTATCGTTTTATGCTTAATCGTAATTATTTTTAATCGTAAAAAGAGGTGTCGGCATTGACAGATAACGAAAAAATAATGATAGCAGGCTGTGCCGCAGGAGCCGCCGCCGCTGCCGCTCCCGCCGTTTTGGGCTATATCAGAGCGACGGCACGCCGACCCATTTCCAACGGTGATTTTCTCCGTAGCGAAAACGGCAGCTTCATTTCCGAATGCGGAGAACCCGTCATTCTCAGAGGAATCAACCTGAATGACGATTTGCTTTATTATTCCGGTGATTCGTCAATGAAAAACCGTGATGTTTTTCTCTCTCTCGAGAGCCGATTCGGAAGCTACGGAGCGAAAGAGCTTATCAAAAAATACAATGAAAGCTTCGTTTCACCCTCCGACATTAAATATCTCCGCAAGCTCGGGGCAAACTGCGTCAGAATTCCGCTCAGAGCCGATATTCTCTGCAAAAAAGAAACCTGCAAAGACGATATCGACTTTGACAGGCTTGATTTTATTATTTCAAAATGCAAAAAAGCAGGAATTTATGTTATCCTTGAGCTTCACTCCGCTCCCGGTTTTCAGAACACGGATTCTGCCTGCGGCAAGGATGATGAATGCAGGCTGTTTGATTCGTCAAAGACGGGCTTTGAAGCAAGGAATGCGGCGATAAGGCTTTGGCTTCAGGTTGCCGCTCATTACCGTGACGAGCCTGCCGTTGCCGCCTATGATTTGCTCAACCGACCGCTGAACAGGGTTGCGGATTGGGAATCAAAGCTTGACATGCTTCAAAAATTCTACCGCCGTCTCTATAAAGCCGTTCGGAGCGTTGACGGGCGTCACATCATGATTTTGCAGGCGGCGAACAGCCTCGATTCCCTGCCGTCTGCCGGAGATTTCGGCGACAGAAACTTTGCATTCGGCGTTTATTCGCATTTTCACACTTCTTTTGAGACCGAATCATTGAAAAGACAGATAAAATCGTTTCAGCATGTCGGAATACCGTTCATCGTCTGCAAGCTGCGCTCCGACGAAGATTATTCAAGAGCGTTG
>JAEDKI010000075.1 GCA_016295895.1 Clostridiaceae bacterium
CAATTATATGTTATTATTGTTTCGTAGCAATCAGATAGCTGATATGAACGGAGGTTGAAACGAATGATAATGGGCGAATCCGCTGAAAACTATCTTGAAACCATACTCATTCTCAGCAAAAGGAAAGCCGCCGTGCGCTCTGTTGACATTGCAACCGAGCTTGGCTTTTCAAAACCCAGCGTTTGTGTTGCAATGAGGAATCTGAGGGAACACGGCTATGTTGTTACCGACAGCGACGGCCTTATCACCCTCACCGAATCGGGGCTTGAAATCGCAAGCAAAATCTACAATCGCCACGAAACAATAACCGATTGGCTCAAAAGCATCGGAGTCAGCGCAGATCAGGCGGCAATCGATGCGTGCCGTATCGAGCATGTCATCAGCCAGGAAAGCTTCGACTGCCTTTGCAAATCAATAAAATAATGATAATGACGGGTGCATCAAAGCTCAGCTTTTACCGACCGACGCAAGCGGGCTTTGGTGCGCTCGGTTTGTATAATTTATATAAATATATCCGCACTCCGTTTTGATTTAGCGTAGTAAATCGCTAATTGACTAATGCAATAAAGTGTGTTATAATGTCAGCATACTAAAATTATCGGGAGAATCATATGAACGAATTTCTTGCTTCGCTGTCCAAGGAGGACAGCCTGACCTACGAGCTTTCAATGCTTTATAAACAATGGGGCTACAAGGAATACCGCATGGCAAAGTTTGAGGAATACAGCTTCTACAGCGACAACAGAGATTTCCTCTCAAGCAAGGGTATTCTCGCTTTCAATAATTCCGACGGCCGCCTCATGGCTCTCAAGCCCGACATAACTCTTTCAATTGTTAAAAACGCCAAGCTTTCAGGCTCGCTGACAAAGCTTTATTATAACGAAAGCGTTTTCAGAATGACCGACAGTTCCATGGATTACAAGGAAATAAAGCAGACGGGCGTTGAAATCCTCGGCAGTGTTGACGATTATCTGGTTGCCGAGGTTCTGATGCTTGCCGCAAAGA
This sequence comes from Clostridiaceae bacterium, assembly GCA_016295895.1. GTDB lineage: Bacteria > Bacillota > Clostridia > Oscillospirales > Acutalibacteraceae > CAG-177. The sequence goes on from JAEDKI010000075.1 coordinate 1,006, forward strand.
GCCTTAAAACAATTGATAAGGATTTTGTGCTTTCTATATCTCACATGGCATTCATCCCCTCTTTGCTGAGCGAGCTTGAAATCGGTGAAAATGCAAAAAAAGAAATTGTTGACTGTGTCAAGAGCAAAAACACCCATGACCTTCGCACAATCTGCGAAAAATGCGGCGTAAGCGGCGAAAAAACGGAGCTTCTTGCAAGCTTTGCCCAAATCAGCGGCAAAATGGATGAAGCCATTCCGATGCTCTGCGCTCTTTCTTGCAATGACGAGATGAAAAAGGCTTGCAGTGAGCTTGAATTCATCTGCGCTTCGCTCAAAAAGAGTCCGCTTGCAGACAGACTCTTTATTGACCTTTCGGTTATGAACAATATTGATTATTATAACGGCATCATTTTTCAGGGCTATGTTGAAAAAGCCCCGTCTGCGGTGCTTTCGGGCGGCAGATACGATAAGCTCGCAGGCAAGCTGCGTGAAAACATTCAGGCTATCGGCTTTGCGGTTTATCTTGACAATCTCAATCTTTATTACAAGAAGAAGCGTGAATACGACAGCGATATTCTTATTGTATTCGATTCCGCAGAGCAGAGCGTTTCTCTGCTTTCGCTCGTTGAAAGCTTTATCGAAAAAGGCTTTTCCGTCAGGGTTGAACACTCCGTTCCCGACGGATACAGGGCAAAAACCACCTATATGTTTGAAAACGGTGCTTTAAGGGAGGTTTCATCATGCTGAACATTGCTCTGCCCAAAGGCAGGCTCGGCGACAAGGTCTATGAGCTTTTTGCTTCAATCGGCTACGATTGCAGTGAGATTTACAGCGACAACCGCAAGCTTGTTTTTGAGAATAAAGAAAACGGCGTGCGTTATCTCCTCGTAAAGCCCTCAGATGTTGCAATTTATATTGCCCACGGTGCCGCCGACATCGGCGTTGTCGGCAAGGATATTCTTGAAGAGGACAGCTTCGATATATATGAACTGCTCGACCTCGGGCTCGGCAAATGCAACATGTGCGTTGCCGCCCCGAACGATTATGTTGAGGATTTTGACCGCCCGCTGAGGGTTGCGACAAAGTTTGTCAACATCGCAAAGAACTACTACATTTCGCTCAACCGTGAAATTGAAATAATCAAGCTTAACGGCTCGATTGAAATTGCGCCGATTCTCGGGCTTTCGGATGTTATCGTTGATATCGTTGAATCGGGCAAGACCCTCAAAGAAAACAATCTCAGAGTTTATGAGAAAATCATGCCGATAAGCGCAAGACTCATCGCCAACAAATCATCTTATAAATTCAAGAGCGCAGACATTGACCGGCTTATGGAAAAGCTGAAAAAGGAGTTAGCAAAAAATGATAAAAATAATTGACATAGAGAACGCTGAAAAAAGTGATATTCTCACCCGTGACATAAAGCTTGAAAGCGGCGTTGAAGCCATTGTTTCCGACATTATCGCCAATGTTAAGGCGAACGGCGACAAGGCTCTCAGGGAATACAGCCTTAAATTTGACGGCTCATGCCCCGAAAATCTGAGAGTTACTCAGGAAGAAATCGATTCGGCATATGAGAACGAGGACAAGGCTTTTATTGAAACACTTGAAACCGCCAAAAAGAATATATGGGCTTTCCACGAAAAACAGCTTCGTTCGGGCTTCAGAATTGACGAGGGTGACGGAATAATTGCGGGTCAGAAAATAACGCCGATTGAAAAGGTCGGAATTTATGTTCCCGGCGGCACGGCAAGCTATCCCTCAACGGTTCTTATGAACGCTATTCCCGCCAAAATTGCGGGAGTTAAAGAGATAATCATGGTCACTCCCCCCGACAAGCAGGGAAATATCCCCTCGGCGATTCTCTGCGCCGCAAAGATTGCGGGAGTTGACACGATAATCAAAACAGGCGGCGCTCAGGCTGTTGCCGCTCTCGCATACGGAACCGAAAGCGTTCCCAAGGCAGATAAAATCGTCGGCCCGGGCAATGTTTTTGTTGCAACGGCAAAAAGAATGCTTTTCGGCCTTGTCGATATTGATATGATTGCAGGCCCGAGCGAAATTCTCGTGCTCGCAGACGGAACCTGCAACCCCGCTTATGTTGCCGCCGATCTGCTTTCTCAGGCTGAGCATGACAAGCTCGCAAGCGCAGTTCTCGTCACCGACAGCAAGGAGCTTGCTATCGCCGTTCAGGCGGAAATTGAAAGACAGCTTCCGCTTCTTCCCCGTGAAGAAATCGCAAGAACCTCGATTGACACAAACGGTAAAATCATTATCGCCTCCGACCTTGAGCAAGGCGTTGAAATCGCAAACGAGATTGCTCCCGAGCATCTTGAAGTCTGCGTTGACGAGCCGTTTGCTTTGCTCGATAAAATCAAGAATGCAGGCTCGATATTCCTCGGCAAAAACGCTCCCGAAGCTCTCGGGGATTACCTTGCAGGGCCGAATCACACTCTGCCGACTTCGGGCACGGCTAAATTCAGCTCTCCCCTTTCGGTTGACGATTTTGTTAAAAAGTCATCATATCTCTATTACACCGAGGAAGCGCTCGGAAAGGTCAAGGATAAAATCGTTCTTTTTGCAAACCGTGAAGGACTTCAGGCTCACGGCAGAAGCGCAGCAATAAGATTTGAAAAATAAGGAGTCACGCATGAGCAGATTTCTTTCAAAAAACTATGAAAAACTTGTTCCTTATGTTCCCGGCGAACAGGTTAATGTCAAGGTTATAAAGCTTAACACCAACGAATCTCCGTTTCCGCCCTCGCCGAAGGTTCTGGAGGTTCTGAACAGCGAAGTTATAAATAAACTGAATCTCTATTCCGACCCCGAGCTGAAAGAGCTTCGCTCGGCGATTGCGGAGCAGTTCGGCGTTACGCCCGACATGGTTTTCTGCGGCAACGGCTCTGACGATGTTCTGGCGTTTGCGATTATGGGCTTTTGCGGCAGAGGCGGTTCGCTCGCCTGCCCCGAAATTTCATACGGCTTTTATCCCGTCTATGCCGACATTTTCGGCGTTGACCTTGAACAGATTCCGCTGAACGATGATTTTTCGGTCAATGTTGACGATTATATCGGAAAAGGCAAAAACATTGTCATTGCGAATCCCAATGCTCCGACGGGGCTTGCATTCGGCGTTTCGGAGGTTGAAAAAATCGTCGCTTCCAACCCCGATAATGTTGTTATCATTGACGAAGCTTACATGGCGTTCTGCGGCATGAGCTGTTCGGAGCTTGTTAAAAAATATGACAATCTTCTCGTTGTCCGCACCTTTTCAAAGAGCCATTCTCTTGCAGGCCTGCGTGTCGGCTTCGGCATCGGCTCAAAGGAGCTTATCGCCGACCTCAACAAGCTGAAATTTTCATTTAATCCTTATAACATCAACACTCTTTCGATAAAAGCGGCATCGGCGGCAATCGCCGACAACGAATACTATGACGACAGAATTTCACGAATAGTTGCAACCCGTGAAAGGATAACGGCTCAGCTCAGAGAGCTTGGCTTCAACTGCACGGATTCAAAATCAAACTTCATTTTCGCTTCAAGCGACAGAATAAACGCTTCGGAGCTTGCTGCAAAGCTTCGTGAAAGAGGAATACTTGTCCGTTATTTCAACAAGCCGAAAATCGACAATTATCTTCGCATAACCGTTGGCGCAGACGAAGATATGGACACTCTGATTAAATCGATAAATGAAATATTGGAGGAAAAGAAATGAGACAGGCGGAAATTAACAGAAAAACCAATGAAACCGATATCTCGCTGAAGCTCTGCCTTGACGGCACGGGCAAGAGCGAAATTGACACAGGCTGCGGTTTTCTGAATCATATGCTTGAGCTTTTTGCACGCCACGGCAGATTTGATTTGTCGGTAAGCTGCAAGGGCGACACTCAGGTTGACTATCACCACACCGTTGAGGACATCGGAATCGTTCTCGGCAAGGCTTTTGCTCAGGCAATCGGAGAAAAAAGAGGAATCACCCGTTACGGCAGTTTTCTGCTTCCGATGGATGAGGCTCTTATCCTTGCAAGCGTTGACATCAGCGGCAGAGCATATCTGAACTATGATGTCAGCATTCCGAACGCTTCCGTGGGCGGAATGGACACCGAGCTTGTTGAGGAATTCTTCATTTCTTTTGTCCGCAACAGCGATATCACGCTTCACATAAAACAGCTTGAAGGCAAAAATACTCACCACATCATCGAGGGTATTTTCAAAGCGGTTTCAAGAGCGCTTGCGAAAGCCGTTTTTGTTGATGAAGCACTCGGCGGAGAAATTCCGTCAACAAAGGGGATTCTGTAATGATTGCAATTATTGACTACGGGTGCGGAAATCTGTTTTCGCTCTCCTCCTCGCTCAGAAGTCTCGGCATTGAATGCAAAATCACGGGTGACAAAGCCGAGATTGCCGCCGCAGATAAAATAATTCTGCCCGGCGTCGGGGCATTCGGCGATGCGGCAAAGAAACTGCGTGACTGCGGCATGGATAAGCTTTTGCGCTCTCTTGCCGCCGAGGGCAAGCCGATTCTCGGCATATGCCTCGGAATGCAGCTTCTGTTTGAAAAAAGCTTTGAATACGGCGCTCATGCGGGGCTTGGGCTGATAAAGGGCTATGTCGGCCCTCTTGAGGGTCATATTCCTAACAATCTTAAAATCCCTCACATGGGCTGGAACAAGCTCAATCTTGTTAAGGATGACCCGATTTTCAAATACATAACCCCCGGCGATTATATGTATTTTGTTCATTCGTTTTATGCCCGTGACTGCATGGAGAGCACGCTTGCTCTCGCCGAATACGGCGCGGCAGTTCCTGCGGTAGTCCGCAGCGGCAGCGTTTACGGAATGCAGTTTCACCCCGAAAAGAGCGGCTCAAAGGGCTTGGCTCTTCTCAAAGCATTTTCAGAGATATAGGAGAACGATATGCAGATATTTCCCGCAACAGACATTCTCGGCGGCAAGGTCGTTCGGCTGACCAAGGGCGACTATGCAAATGTCAAGGTTTATGCCGATTCTCCCGCAGAAATGGCTCAGAAATTCATGCAGGACGGGGCTGTCAACCTGCACATGGTTGACCTTGACGGCGCAAAAAGCGGCGCACCCGTTAACTTCGAGGCAATCCGTGAAGCCGCCAAAATAAAAGGGTTATTTATTGAGGTCGGCGGCGGAATCAGAAACATGAAAAGAATTGAAGATTACCTTTCGCTCGGCGTTAAAAGAGTTATTCTCGGCACAGCGGCAGTTCGTGATTATTCCTTTGTTGAAAAATCTGTCAAGGAATTCGGCGATGCAATTGCTGTTGGGGTTGACGCCAAAAACGGTCTTGTTGCAGTCAGCGGCTGGCAGGAAACAACGGCGATAAAATCCGTTGAATTCTGCAAAAGGCTTCGTGACAGCGGCGTTTCAACGGTGATATACACCGACATTTCAAAGGACGGCATGCTCAGCGGCACGAATCTTGAAGTCTATTCCGAGCTTTCGGCTCTTGACGGCATTAACATTATCGCTTCGGGCGGAATTACATTCATAGACGAAATAAAAGAGCTTCGCAAAATGGGCATTTACGGCGCAATCGTCGGAAAAGCCGTCTATGAGGGCAAACTCAGCCTGAAAGAAGCTCTTGAAGCTGCCGGAGGTAATGAAAAATGATAACCAAAAGAATAATACCCTGCCTTGATGTCAGGAACGGCAGGGTCGTTAAAGGCGTTAATTTTGAAGGAATTCAGGATGTTGCGTCCCCCGTTGAGCTTGCTCATTTCTATAACGACAGCGGTGCTGACGAGCTTGTTTTTTATGATATTACCGCCTCTTTTGAGAACCGCTCGCTTTTCACCGACGCTTTGAAGCAGGTTGCAGGCGAGATTTTTATCCCCCTGACGGTCGGCGGCGGAATCAACACTCTTGACGATTTTGACCGTGTTCTCAAATGCGGCGCAGACAAGGTGTCCGTTAACTCGGGCGCAATCAACGACCCGTCTCTGATTGAAAGAGCCGCAAAGAAATACGGCGATCAATGCGTTGTGCTCTCAATGGATATAAAGCGTGTTGACGGAAAATTCCATGTTTTCAGCAAGGGCGGCAGAATTGACACGGGAATTGACGCTCTTGAATGGGCAAAACGGGGCGAAAACAGCGGCGCAGGCGAGCTTGTTGTTAACAGCATTGACACCGACGGCGTCAAGCAGGGCTTTGACATTGAAATGCTCCAAAAAATAAGCGACCTTGTAACAATCCCCGTTATCGCAAGCGGCGGCGCAGGCAAAAAAGAAGATTTTCTTGAGCTTTTCAGGGCAAACTGTGCAGACGCAGGCCTTGCCGCTTCAATTTTCCATTTCAAAGAGGTTGACATTATGGATCTGAAGCGTTATCTTAATAACAATAATATAGAGATGAGGATATAAAAAGTGGTTGAACTTAAATTTAATTCGCACGGACTTATCCCTGCAATTGTGCAGGATTATTACAGCAAAAAGGTTCTCATGCTTGCCTACATGAACAAAGAGAGCCTTGATATCACAATCAAGGAGGGCAAAACCTGCTTCTACAGCCGTTCCCGTCAATGCCTTTGGCGCAAGGGCGAAACCTCGGGCAACACCCAGCAGGTTGTTTCGATAAGAACCGACTGCGACAGGGACACCCTGCTCATCGAGGTTATCAAAGCGGGCCCTGCCTGCCACACGGGCAGCGAAAGCTGTTTCTTTGAGGACATTGTTGCGCCCGAAACAGAGGAATTTTCATATGAAAACCTCTACAAAATGCTTGTCGGCCGCAAAACCGAGAAAAAAGAGGGTTCATACACAACCTATCTCTTTGAAAAAGGAACGGATAAGATTCTTAAAAAAGTCGGTGAAGAATGCACCGAGGTCATCATTGCCGCAAAGGGCGGCGACAAAGCGGAAACAGTTTTTGAAATCGCCGACCTGCTCTATCACATCACGGTTATGATGATTGACGCAGGCATTACAATCGATGAAGTTACCGCAGAGCTTGCAAAACGCCACATAGTTGACCATAAGGTCAAGCAGGAAAAAATGCAGTAAAAAACACAAAAATCAACGCAGCCGACACGGGATTTTCCGTACCGGCTGCGTTTTGTTATGTTTTATCCTCTCATCGCATAGCTGTTTGTTGAAGCATAATTATTGTTCTTTTCCTATTGTTATTGAATTCTGTCCTCTGTGGCGGATAAGATGACAGGTTGTGAATGACCCGTCATTTTTAATGTTGATGAGCACACCGCCACGCAGCGGTGTAAGATAAATGTTATGGTCGGCTGAAAGGCCGTATGTAAGGCGAATGCCGTCTTTCATTACGGAAAAGTTATTCATATGGTCGTGCCCTGCAAAACAGCCTTTTGTTGAGCCAAGCTCAACCATTTTTTCAAACATCTGATCGTCAACGGCAGGAGTGCCGTTTTCATTCGGAAAACGAAAACCCCAAAGCAGATTATCGGTACCTTTCGCTTCATCATAAGCAGTCATATATTCCTGCATGGGAACATGGAAAAATGCAAGTGACGGCACAACCTTTGTTTCATCGCCGTTAACCTCTTTTGCGATGGATTTTATCGTGTTTTCATACCATTCAATCTGATTATCGTGAAAATGATCGTAACCGTTATTTTCTTTATCCCAGC
>JAEDKI010000076.1 GCA_016295895.1 Clostridiaceae bacterium
TGTTAATACAAATTACAAAAATCACCTTTCAGGTGGGGGGGTTCTTCTCTGCAACGCCTTTCCGATTTCGCTCAGCTCGCCTGTCTCTCTTATGTGCATGAGCTCATGTGCTTTCGCAGATAAAGAAATCAGATTCCATTTGCGCCATGCATACTCGGGATAGTCCTTGACAGGATAGATGTGATGAACTCTTGTTGCTTCAACTCTCTCGCCGTATCTCTTGAAGTGCTGACACATATAGCCGTCTCGTTTTAAGATTGAAGCCCGGAGCTTTCTCCACTTGTCCGAATGAATATTGAACGGTTCTATGATTAACCCACCCCATGCCCTGTGCAGTCGCTATGCTACACTCAACTGTTCGATTGACTGATTAATTCAAACGCCCCACAATTATTAACTAACTGCGGAGCGTAAGAAGGAGGAAAGCAATGGTTCTCTTGCTATATATTCAGTTTACATCATCAACAGGCTGACATTAAATGACATCTTTATTTTTACGAGCGAATTCAGAATAAGCTTTTGTGAAGTTCCGATAAACCTGCCGTTCGCAATAGTTAACTTCTTCGGCGATCTCTTTAACGGTTTTAAATTCTATGTGCCGTTTTTTGAGCAGCAAAATATAATCGGGATTGTCAAGCCGTTCAATTTGGCTTTTAATCTCAATCATCATTTTGAGAAGCTTCTCATTATTCGTCTCAATCTCTCGCCGAAGCATATCCGCTCGCTCGGTAACTTCTCCCGTGTTATCACTTTTTTGCAATTCAGATAAAAAAGCTAAATCGCAAAATAAGCCGTCACTCCTCGCCTTTATCAAGTTAAGCTGTTCGAGATATTCTTTTGCAGTCATTCAATCCCTCCGATGGTTCTGATATCGTACATATTTACAAGGCTTTTCAAAACCGATTATTCGGTTTGAATTTTTTTGACATATTTGAAATATAAAAATCCATAGTGATTTGATTTTGATTCAACAAAACGATAACCTTTCGGCGCTTTCGGATGTTTGCGTTCTGAATAACTGTGATCAGATATTTCTTCCACTTCTTCCTTTTCGGGCTTGCGATCGTTATTGCTTTTCAATAAATGCTTTCCGCCTTGATCTTCAGTCCAATGATTATAAAGATATGTAGCAAGTCCGCTGTAATCCTGACCGTAATCTATACCGTTATATCTGTTATGTTTTCTGAGATTCTCAATTCTTATAATCTCTCCGTATATCCATTGTTTTTGAATTATATCGGCAGGCAAACCTTCAGAAACCATGTGAAAATGGATTCTCGCAGTTCCTTTACCTCTGCCCATGTAGATATAAATAATTGCATCTGGATATGCTCTTTTAAGTCGGCGATAGAAATTGCGGCGTATTATTCGAGCTTCATCCCATGTATGAACTTCCCAATCATTATTGAAAGTTAACGTGCTGTAGAGTGAGCTCGGCGAAAATGTCGCATTGAACTGCTGAATGTGACGCATGAGAGCTCGCTTGGCGTTGAAAGCTTTTCTTTCTTCCGCATTTTCAAATCTCGGTCTGATGTTCAGATTTCTTCCTCTGTTTGATTTTCTATATATAATCGTTTCGGCAACTGCTCCGGAATATGTTGTCTGAAAAACTGTCATTTTTATCATCCTTATATATTAATGTATATTATAAGCTTAAAACCCTCCTTGCCCGCCGAGAATGCAAAAAGGATTAAAAACTAATTTATATTCGTTTTGACGCAGAATTGATTTGTTTGTTTATTTTGGTTTGGGTGATATATTAAATTGTCGGATAATTCTCGGCGGGCTTATAGTCTATATTAATCAAGACCCTTTCTTTTTGGCCTTGGTTTATATCTTTCGCAATAGTTGCCGTGAGGCTGACAGCCACGGAGCTGACCTTCAATTAAGATATAACAGCAGCATGTGTTGAGCCAATCCTTAACTGCATATTTGAACCCTCTGAGCTCTCTGCGATAAAAACAACTTTTGCATATTGGCTGTAATTGCCATTTATTCTTTTCTTCTATTGTTCTTTCAGCCATTTCTCTCGCTCCAATCTAAAGCCTGTCCGCACTCTCCGCAAAAAGGCTTGCCATACTGAATGAATCTAACACCGCAACGAGGGCAATAGACAAGGTCATAATCATTTTTAAAAACCAACGTGACCTTTTTCGGTATCTGCTTTTCAAGCGCTTCAACCGCCATTTCAAGTGCTTCTGCTATGTGTATCGCATAAAAAGGTTCTTTTCTGCTATGTATTTCATTGTGTTTTTTAATACGTATAACCGCTTCCTGCTCCGTCATTCCCCGTCACCGTCCTTTCTTATGCCATAACTGCAAAAATCATTGGATGAAATGGATTCAGGTGTCGTCGGATAATAACAACAGAATAACTTGTTTTTATATTCTTTTGCGTATTCGCAGTCCTTACACCTGACAACCTCAACCACATCGGCGGCAGGCTGTTTGTCTATAATTGCTTGCACCGTAGAATAACGAACCAATTCAGGGCGAATAGTTCTCGGCATAATTCTAACGGCTTTTATCAACGCTTCACGCTCTATGAATTCAGGCAATATCATCACGCTCCTTTTCAAGAATTCTTTTCATAAATTGCAAATATTTTAAAGCCCCTTTAATTCCGTCAATGCGTTCACAAATTTCTGCTGTGTTATGATGGAATTTTGAAAAGTTATCGTAATCCTTGTTGTCAAAAATTTTTCCATTTTCGCATAGCAAAGATATAATTTCATCTTGTTGCTTCTTAGTCAGAATTCTCATTTTTTGTCACCGTACCTTTTTCAAAACAGATAAAAAATTGTCAATCAAATCTTTATATTCGCCCTTCATGTAAAATACAGATGTAAAATGAATTCCATTAATGCTTGTTCCGTATTCAAAAACCTCGTGTCTGCACCATTTTTCAACCCAATAATAAAGGCGTTTAATCGGAATGTTGAACACATCTGAATACCATCGAATTAACTCCGGCATCCACACAAAACCGTCATTGTTTCTTGACATCGCAACCACAAGAATAAGAAACTTCTTTTCTTCTTCTTTTCTTCGGTGAACATCGTTAAAAGGAACAAAATTCCCGCAACTCTCAAATCCGAATAAATCGTAATTGTATGCATTGTTGCAGATGAAAATATCGCAATTATCGTGTATGTTGCCGATAATCAATAAATCATCGCCGTTAATGTTGTTACGGAAATCAATAGAAAATCCGTCTGCTTTAACATAAAAACAGCCCTCATCATAAGTTACAATGCCAGCTTCTTCATTTTCTGTTAAGATATCAACAACATCTCCCTCAAAAATCTTCTTGCCGTTCTTGTCGGTCTTTCCAGTATACTGTCCGATTGTTTCGGGGATAACATATTCGCCGCTTATATTAAAGCGGTACGCCTCGCAATTACTCGGAATAATCGCCGTTACCTTTCCGTGTTCACAATCATTAACACTTATTAAACTGCCCTCAACCCATTCGCCGTTGTCTATTCTTTTACCTCTGAACAATATTTCACGCATTTTCAGCCCTCCTGTTTCTAAAATCTATAATCTCATCGGAATATTTAACATAGATGTCGGATTCCATAAAGCCGTCAATTCTGATTGTGTTGAACAATTTTCTTTCAGATACCATCCAATGGGCTTCTCGCATTATGGCGGCGAGAGATAAATAAGGAACGGTCATCACACTGATTTCATTGCCAAATCGTCCTATTGCTTTTTCTCGTTTGACTGATTTTTTGAAATTTCTATATACCTGTGTATTAGCTTCGATTTCCATACCAAAGGTTGTGCCGTCAAATGAAACAGCGTGCAGAGCTTTGTCAGCCATTCTGTTCACGCTCCTTTTCTTTCTTAGTTGTTAAGTAACAACCTTTTATGTCTCCAACGTCAAATATTGCTTTGAGCTCTGAGCCGAGATATATTTTGATGAAATCACCCTGCTCAACTATTCTGTCGGCTTCAATGTTGACGATGAGACTTTCTTTCAGCATAGTGAAGATCAAAGCTCTCGTCATGCTTCACTACCTCCGATAAAATCAAATAAAGTCGGGATATCGGCTTCTCTGTCGGCTTCTTCAAGATATCCAACGCCGTCACGGAAATAATCGGCGTTAAGCTCGCAGCCCATGCCGAACCTTTTCATTTTTACAGCCATATACGGAACCGACATGATTCCGCCGAACGGGTCAAAAACCGTATCGCCAACATTGCTGAACCTGTTGATTATTCTTTCGATTATATCGAGCTGAAGCGGGCAGACATGGAGCTGTTGACGCTTGCGGCTCTGAGATGTGTTGAGCGTTTTCATCCTGTTAACATCATCCCATATATCGAAACGCCATGACGCAGGAGCAACAACCATAAATGATGCGGGAAGTCTTCCCTCTTTGTCGAGAGCTTCCGCAGTTTCAACATGCTGTTTATAATCATAGATATTTGTCTCTGAGAATTGCTTGTAGAGCTTTTGAAGCACGTCGAACGGCATTCCCTTGACTTCATCTTTCGTTAAAAGTCTGTCTCCCGATGAACGCCAATAACCGTGAGCATCGAGCTGCCATTGTGCTCGTGTGTAATCTTCTTTTGACTTCGTGACGGGTTCATCGGCATATGCGTTTGATGTGTCTGTCGGAAGCTTACGGAACAAGAGGATATATTCCGGACAGCCGACGCCCATCTTTGTGCCGTCTTTGCATTGCTCGGTCCAGCCGAGACGGTATGTCTGATTGTTTTCACGCACGACATCGGTGCAAACGGTAATCATGCCGAAATATTCAAATCCGTGCTTGGTATAGTGATTTATGCACATAGCATGAAACGGCTCGACGGTTGAGAAACCTTTGCCGGTGGTGTTGCCGAATAAAATTCTGTCTTTTACATGGCAAGCAAAAACTCTGCCGGGGCTTAAAATCCTCAGCAAATTCGGTGATAAAAAGTCCATCTGTTCAAAGAACTTCGCTGTGCTTTCATTGTGGCCGAAATCGTTATAGTTCGGACTGTATTCATAATGATTAGAAAACGGAATTGAAGTGCAAATCAAATCAACGCTGTTTTCTTTCATCTTCGCCGTTTCTTCAACGCAATCATTAAGGATTGCCTTATAGTTCTGACCTTCAACAACCATTCTGTCAACGCCTTTCGCTCGGTTAATGCTCTGAGCCGTTGCGGACAAGCCGTATTTTTGAATAACTTCTCTCATGTTTTCGGCGAGCTCATCGTGAAGCTTCCACTTCTTCATAAGTGCCTGGAAAATCGGCTCTTCCGCTTCGGTGTAGATTATGTCGATGATAACCTCTTTTGTCTGCAAGAATCTGTATATGCGGTGTATTGCCTGAATAAAATCATTGAATTCATAATCGATGCCGACAAAAATAGCACGGTGGCAATATCTCTGAAAATTACAGCCGCTCCCGGAGAGCGATTTCTTGGTTGCAAATAGCTTGATTTTACCGAATGCAAAATCGATAACCCGCTTTTCTCGCTCGTCATAGTCCATCGAACCGTATATATCAACAACTCCGTCAATCTGTCGCTTTATTTCAAGCCTTTCGGCTTCCAAATCGTGCCACAAAATAAAGCTGTCATCCGGGGAAGCTTCAATTATTTCCTTTGCCTTTGCAACTCTCTTTTGAATGCTTCTCGATTTCTCTTTAGCGGCATCTGAAAGAGAGGTTGCCGCATCTCTCAGAAATTCGAGCTGACCGTCCTTTGCCGAGGGCAAATCTGAAAAATCAGCAGAAATGACATGCTTATTGATTTTGAGCGGCGGCAGGTCATAGCCTGTGTCGTCATAGCCCAAATCAGAGGGCTTTGAAATAAACAAGCCCCATGTGCCGACCCATGCCCAGAATTCCTTCTCACGGTGCGGATATAAGCTCAGATTATTCGCTTTCGTGCTGTCTCTCTGAAAGAATCTCGTCAATGCCTGCCCGGTGTCCATGACCTCAAGAAATCCTGCATAATTGATAAGCTCTTTATATCTGTTGGGCGACGGAGTTGCCGTTGCAACGAATTTATATTTGACGCCCTTGAACTTATCGATAAAGGTCTGATATGTTTTAGAGCCGAAAGAGCGCAGGACTGCCGCTTCATCGAGAATGCAGCAAGTGAACTGCGTCGGGTCGATGTCGCCGTCTCTGACTCTTTCATAGTTTGTCATAAGGATTGAATTGTCAAACTCAGCCGCTTCGGCCATTTTGGTGATATATTTCGGCGGCTCGATATGTAAAAGATAGAGTGCATCGTTGGTAAATTCCTGCTTTACGCCGAGCGGCAGGACTATGAGAGCATTTCCGCCTTTGTGCTTTATGATTAATCGGCAAATTTCAAGCTCCTGAACGGTCTTGCCGAGGCCGAAACGCTGAAATATTCCACGCCTGCCGCCTTCGATGCACCATTTGACCGTGTCTCTCTGATGCGGCTTTAAGCATGTGCTGATTTCGCTATCGTCAATCGAAAATCCCGATTTCGGAGCGATTTCAACTTTTGTATCAATAAATTCTTTGTATGTCATTGCTTTCAGTTCCTTCAATTTTGTTAATCTCAATTATTGCCTTGATGATGTTTTGCATTTCCTCGACGGTTAAGCTCGCTTTTTCTATTTCTTCAAGAGCCTTTGAAACCGTCAGTTTCTCCCGAACTGTCGTTTTATTGTCAATTATCTTCAATTGCAGAGGTTGGCTCGGCTTGACATCGATATAAATGACATCTGCCCACTTCTCAATGAGATTAGACAGAGCTTCTTTTATTCCGATGATGTCCGGCTCGGCAACATCGAGCATCTTCGCCGTGATCTTAAGCTCCAACATCTTCCGCTATCGCCTCCGAGTTGAATTTGTTGATTCTGTCGGCAATCATTCGGGCGGCCTTTTCTTTAATCCCAGTGAAATTGCCATGAACTCCCATGACGATAACCGCCGTTCCTTTGACCTCCTCATCGGTGATGCTCGTTGCCTTTTCGTTTTTGCAAAGCTTGTCTTTTTGCTTTGACATTATCAAGCGGAAATTGCCGTTGTAAATGTGGCAAGGGATTGACTTCGGCTTATTGCCGACTTTGTCATATATAAGCCTTAGAACGTCATCAGGTGATTTTGCCTTTGCAACCGTCGCAGGCTTGAACGGCGGTATGACTACGATATAATTTGCCATATATATCCTCCCATCTTGTGTGATGTTGAGCCCTGCTCTCAGAAGCTTATTGAAGAATATATTTCTTTCACAGTTCAGAATGCTAAGCTCGGTGCTGTGGTGAACACAGCGGCGGCAGCAGGCGTGACATATCTCTGCGCCGCCGCAATTTACAATGCTGTTTGTTTCTTTTCCGCATCGGGTGCAAATGCTCATATATAAGCCTCCTTTATCCCCGCCGCATGTGTTGCAAAGCTTTATAATGCGCATATTAAATTTTTGATTTCGCGGCGGGGTAATAAACTAATCAGTTGTTAATTGAGCGGCAACCGCTGCCATAGCTTTTTTGAGCTTTTCGGCAGTTTCGCCGTCAACGGTCGCAAGGATATCTTTCATTTTGCCGATGTTTTTCTGTGCTTCCTCGAAATAGAATGAGAATTTGAGCACATCCGGATTTGCGGCGAATTTGGAGCTTTTTTCAACGGCGGCGAGCCTGTCCGCCGCTTCCTGCTTCTCTTGCTGGGCTGCGGAAATCATGGCTTTGTATTTTTCCTCAAGCTCAGCGAGCTTTTTAGCTGACTTTTCCGCCTCGGCGGCGACCTGTGCCAAAGCATCTTTGGCAGCTTCCTCTTTTGCCGCTTTAACTGCCTTATCAGTCAGCTTTTTGATTTCATCGGCTGACGGTTCACGGACCGAAACCTCAACAGGTCGGCTCTGAGCTTCTTTAAGCTCTCGCTGTACGGAGAAAAGCTCCGTGTCTTTCTCATTTAATGAATTTTTTAAATTTGCAAGCTCTGCTTTTGCATCTTCAAACATCTTTTCGGCTTCAGAAAGCCGTTCATTTTCCGATGAAAGAAAAGTTATCTGCTCTTCCTGCTCTGTCAGCTTCTTGACTGCTTCTTTAAGCTCACGGGCGGACATGTCGTCAACATCGTTTTTCTCAACGAATTCAGCCACCTCGATTCGGGGCAATTCAGAGAGGATTTTTAATTTTGTTATTCCGAGTTTTGCATTCGACTGCAAAAGCGGCTCTCCGAGACTTTCAAGGGCTTGAATATAATTGTAAGCCTGTCGCTGTTTGAGATTGAACTCCGTCTCGGCGTAGCTTTCAAAGGTTTCATATCCGAGCTCGGCAAAAAGCTTTGAATCTCTCATCTTCTTTAAGCCTTTGCAGAACTCAACAAGTGCGGCGGCGGCAAGCTCGCCGTTTTTCTTGATTTCAAAGTGAAGCTCGACAGCTTCTTTCTGCGGAGCGGTAAGCTCTCCGCTGAATAACGATAATTCCATGCTTTTCTCTCCTTATGCGGATTTTAAATCCTTGAATACTTTTTTGACTTGTTCATTGCTGAACGGTTTTAAGATTTCCGCTTCCCAACGGTCAACAAAAGCTCTGACCTTATGCGGAATTGTGTGCGAATATTCTTTATTTGGGCCGTGCCGTTCATTTCCGTAACCGTGAAGCTGAACTTCTCG
>JAEDKI010000077.1 GCA_016295895.1 Clostridiaceae bacterium
TAAGGGGGATTACACATGGAAAACCGAACAATCGCCGCCATTGCAACCCCAAACGCACCCGGCGGAATCGGAATTGTCAGAATTTCGGGAGAAAATGCGATTGAAATTGCCGCAAAAATTTTTAAACCGATAAGCGGAAACAGTCTTTGCGAGAGCAAGGGCTACTGCGCTCATTACGGAAGCGTTTTTGATAATAACGAAAAAATAGACGAGGCTGTGTGCCTCGTTTTTCGTGCTCCGAAAAGCTATACGGGCGAAAACATCGCCGAAATCTCCTGCCACGGCGGACTTTATATCACAAAAAGGGTTCTCAGAGCCGCTCTTGAAGCGGGTGCGTCGCCTGCCGAAGCAGGTGAATTCACAAAGCGTGCTTTCCTTAACGGAAAAATGGATCTTGCCGCCGCCGAAAGCGTAATGTCGCTCATAAGCGCCTCGGGCAAGCAGGCTGCCGCCGCCGCACTCAACACCCTTGACGGCGTGCTCAGCCGTGAAATAAGAAGCTGTGCCGACTCGCTGATTGCGGTTTGCGCCTCTCTTTCGGCATGGGTCGATTATCCCAACGACGAAATTGAGGACACAACGGCAGAGGACATGCTCCCCGTTTTTGAAGATGTCAGGAGCAGACTTTCCGACATAATCCGCCGCTATGACTGCGGCAGAGCGTTAACCGACGGCGTTGACGCCGTTATAGTCGGCAGGCCGAATGTCGGCAAGTCAACGCTGATGAACATGCTCAGCGGCTTTGAACGCTCAATTGTTACCGACATTGCGGGAACAACCCGTGATGTTGTTGAAGAAAGAATCATGCTCGGTGAAATTGTTATGAGAATTGCGGACACGGCGGGAATCCGTGAAACCGAAAACGCAGTTGAGAGCATCGGAGTCAGCCTTGCACGCCGCCGCCTTGAAAGAGCAGAGCTTGTGCTTGCCGTTTTTGACGGAAGCGAGCCTCTGAACGACGATGATTTTGATATTATCGAACAATGCAAATCCAAAAGAGCCATTGCCCTGCTCAACAAATCCGACCTGCCGCTTGCCGCCGACCGTGAGGTCATTAATTCGGCTTTTCCGTTTGTTGTTGAGCTTTCAGCCTCAACGGGCGAGGGGCGGAATGAGCTTGAAAAAGCGGTTTCGGAAATGTTTTCAACCAACGAATTCAAT
The DNA here is from genome assembly GCA_016295895.1 of Clostridiaceae bacterium. Taxonomy (GTDB): domain Bacteria; phylum Bacillota; class Clostridia; order Oscillospirales; family Acutalibacteraceae; genus CAG-177. Next base: position 1,162 of record JAEDKI010000077.1, read on the forward strand.
CCCAACGCCGCCTGCCTGACGGGCGAACGCCAACGAATCTGCTGTCAGAAAGCGCTTTCGGGGGTTGAAGAAGCAATCGCCGCCCTGAACAGCGGAGTAACGCTCGACGCCGTCAATGTCTGCGCCGACGATGCCATCAACGCTCTGCTTGAACTCACGGGCGAAAAGGCTTCTTCGGCTGTGGTTGACGAAATTTTCTCCCGCTTCTGCGTTGGAAAATAAAATAAATCATATAAATATAGCTTGCCGACGGCGAAAATCTGCTGTCGGCAAGCTTTTTGCATTTATGCTGTTTTATTATTTGTAATACTCAACGGCGCTTTCAAAGAGTTTAAGGTCGAATTCGCCGGGAACATTCTTATAAAGACCGCTTGCGGTTCTCTCGGAATGACCCATTTTGCCGAGAACTCTGCCGTCAGGCGAAACAATGCCCTCAATTGCAAAATCGGAATTATTCGGGTTAAAAGCGATATCATTTGTTGCGTTGCCGCTGAAATCAACATACTGAGTGATAATCTGACCGTTGGCGGCAAGCTTTCTGATAAGAGCCTCGTCGGCAATGAAACGACCCTCGCCGTGCGAAATGGGAACGGTGTAAATTTCGCCCTGCTTCGCTTTTGAAAGCCACGGTGAATTGTTTGAAACGAGCTTCGTTCTGACAAGTCTTGACTGGTGTCTGCCGATGGTGTTATAGGTCAGGGTCGGGCAGGTCTCGTCCGTGTCGATAATCTTTCCGTAGGGAACAAGACCGAGCTTGATAAGAGCCTGGAAGCCGTTGCAGATGCCGAGCATGAGACCGTCACGCTTTTCGAGCAGTTCGGTAACCGCCTGCTTGATTTCGGCATTTCTGAAGAAAGCGGTGATGAATTTGCCCGAGCCGTCAGGCTCGTCGCCGCCCGAGAAGCCGCCGGGAACAAAGATTATCTGGCTTTCGCCGATTTTCTTTGCAAAATCCTCAACCGAACGGGCAATGCTTGACGCAGAAAGGTTGTTGACAACGAAAATCTCCGCCTGCGCTCCCGCTCTTTCAGCCGCCTTTGCCGAATCATATTCGCAGTTTGTGCCGGGGAATACGGGAATCAGCACCTTGGGCTTCGCCGTTCTGACGGCAGGCTTTGCAAAGGTTGTCGCTTTATAATCAAAGGTTTCAATCTTCTTTTCGGGCATTTTGATGTTGCAGGAATAGATTTCCTCAAGCTTGTTTTCATAAATCGGCAGAAGAGTTGAGAAATCAAGGCTTTCGCCGCCGTAGGATATCGATTCCTTTTCGGTTGTGAAGCCGAGAGTTTTTCCGCCGCAAGCCGCATCTCCGTTCAGCTCAACGATGAACGAGCCGTAGGCATAGCCGAAAATGTCGTTGAGGGAATTTTCATCGGCAAACTCAAAGCCGATTGAGTTGCCCATCGCCATTTTAAGAACGGCTTCTGCCGCACCGCCCATGCCGGGAGTATAAACTGCCGCCGCCTTGCCTTTTTCAACAAGGGAATAAACCTCGTCATAAACCTTGAGGAGCGATGCGGTGTCGGGCAGATTGTCGGCGGTGTATTCGGGTTTTATCATAACAACCCTGTGACCTGCCGCCTTGAACTCGGGCGAAACAATATTTTTGATGTTTTCGGTTGTGACCGCAAAGGAAACAAGGGTGGGCGGAACATCGATATTTTCAAAAGAGCCGCTCATGGAGTCCTTGCCGCCGATTGCGGCGATTTTGAGATCCATCTGAGCCTTGAATGCGCCGAGCAGAGCCGAAAGCGGCTTGCCCCAACGCTTCGCATCCTTCATGGGCTTCTCAAAATATTCCTGGAATGTCAGATAAACATCCTCAAACTTTGCGCCTGCGGCAATAAGCTTTGAAACGGATTCGATAACCGCAAGGTATGCGCCGTGATACGGGCTTTTCTCGGTTATCAGGGGATTATAGCCCCAAGACATGAGGGAACAGGTGTCGGTATCCGCTTTTTCAACGGCAATCTTATGAACCATAGCCTGAATGGGCGTTAACTGATTCTTGCCGCCGAACGGCATAAGAACGGTGTTTGCGCCGATGGTTGAGTCGAAACGCTCCGAAAGTCCTCTCTTGGAGCAGATATTCAGATCGCCTGCAAGGGCGGTATACATTTCGCCGAACGAGCCGTTAAGCTCCTTTTCGTAGCTTTCAAGCTTTGCGGGGGCGATGTCGATATGCTTGGGCGCACCGTTGGAGTTAAGGAATTCACGGCTGATATTAACTATCGCTTTGCCGTTCCAATTCATAACAAGATAGGGATTTTCTTTAACAACGGCAACAACGGTTGCTTCAAGATTTTCGCTGTGAGCGATTTCGCAGAAGCGCTCGGCGTCCTTTGCCTCAACAACAACTGCCATTCTCTCCTGACTTTCGGAGATTGCAAGCTCCGTTCCGTCAAGACCCTCGTATTTTTTGGGAACGGCGTTGAGGTCGATTTCAAGTCCGTCGGCAAGCTCGCCGATTGCAACCGAAACACCGCCTGCGCCGAAGTCGTTGCAGCGTTTGATGAGCAGAGAAGCCTCTTTATTTCTGAAAAGGCGCTGAAGCTTTCTTTCTTCGGGTGCATTACCCTTCTGAACCTCAGCTCCGCAGTTTTCAAGGGATTTAAGGTTATGCGATTTTGATGAACCCGTTGCTCCTCCGCAGCCGTCTCTGCCGGTTCTGCCGCCGAGAAGAATAACAAGGTCACCGTCCTGCGGGCATTCACGGCGAACATTTTCTTCGGGAGTTGCGGCAATAACTGCGCCGATTTCCATGCGCTTTGCAACATAGCCGGGGTGATAGATTTCGTCAACAATGCCTGTTGCAAGGCCGATCTGATTGCCGTAGGAGCTGTAGCCTGCCGCCGCCGTGGTGACGATTTTTCTCTGAGGCAGTTTGCCCTCGATGGTTTCGCTCACGGGAACGGTCGGATCGCCTGCGCCCGTAACACGCATTGCGGCATAAACATAGCTTCTGCCCGAAAGCGGGTCACGGATTGCGCCGCCTATGCAGGTTGCCGCTCCGCCGAACGGCTCAATCTCCGTCGGGTGATTGTGGGTTTCATTTTTGAAAAGAAGAAGCCATTTTTCGGTCTTTCCGCCGATTTCAACATCGATTTTGACCGTGCAGGCGTTGATTTCCTCGCTCTCGTCAAGCTTCGGGAGAAGCCCTTCATGCTTGAGATAGCGGGCGGCAATCGTGCCGATATCCATAAGGTTGACAGGCTTGGTTCTGCCCGTTGCCTTTCTTGCGGCAAGATATTCGTCATAAGCCTTCTGAAGAAGCTCATCTTCAAATTTAACCGAATCAATCTCGGTCAGGAAGGTTGTGTGACGGCAATGATCCGACCAATAGGTGTCAATCATTTTGATTTCGGTTATCGTCGGGTCACGGTGCTCGCTGATAAAATACTGCTGGCAGAATTTGATATCGTCAAAATCCATTGCAAGCCCGTTATCCTCAACGAACTTTTCAAGCTCGGAGTCGGAAAGGGAGATAAATCCGTTCAGAGTTCTGACGGTTTCGGGGATATCGTAATCTGCGGCAAGAGTGTCATATTTTTCGAGAGACGCTTCTCTTGCTTCAACGGGGTTAATGACATATTTTTTGATTTTGGCAAGCTCATCATCGCTGATATTGCCGTAAAGGCAATAAACCTTTGCCGTTCTGACAAGCGGTCTTTCGCCTTTTGAAATAATCTGAATACACTCGGCGCAGGAATTTGCTCTCTGGTCAAACTGACCGGGGAGATATTCAACCGCAAAGAGTCTGTCGCATTCAAGGTCGGGTTCCTCGGTGATGATATCGAGCTGAGGCTCTGAGAGAACCGTGCCCTTTGAATAATCAAAAAGCTCCTTTTCGATGTTCTCAATATCGTAGCGGTTGAGAATTCTGACATTTTCAAGGCCGTTTATGCCCAAAAGGGAAACAAGCTCATTTTTAAGCGAGAGCGCCTCGTTGGCAAGCCCGCTTTTCTTTTCAACATAAGCTCTGTAAACCATAATACTTTAAACCTCCAAGGCTTTTTTGCCGATATCCTTTCGGTAATAGGCGTTTTCAAAATGAACGGTTCCGACGGTTTCGTATGCCTTTTTAACGGCGTTTTCAAGAGTATCGGCGGTTTCTGTAACTCCGAGAACTCTGCCGCCTGCGGTCAGGAGCTTTCCGCCGTCAAGCTTTGCTCCCGCAACATAGATATTTTTATCGGCGGGCATGGTGATTTCAAAGCCCGTCTGATATTTCTGAGGATAGCCGTCCGAAGCCATAACGACACAGCAGGCGTGCTTTTGGCTGAATTTAACCTCTGTTTCGCTCAGAGTGCCTGCCGCAACGCTTTTCATAATCTCAAAAAGGTCGCTTTCAAGCAGAGGAAGCACAACCTGAGTTTCGGGGTCGCCGAAACGGCAGTTATATTCGATAACCTTCGGGCCGTTCTTTGTTATCATAAGCCCGAAATACAGGCAGCCCTTAAAGGTTCTGCCCTCGGCGTTCATGGCGTTAATTGTCGGCAGGAAAATCTCTTTCATGCATCTTTCGGCAACCTCGGGGGTGTAATAGGGGTTGGGAGCAACCGTTCCCATGCCGCCCGTGTTGAGACCCTCGTCGTTATCATGCGCTCTCTTGTGATCCATTGATGAAATCATCGGAACAACGGTTTTGCCGTCGGTGAAAGAAAGAACGGAAACCTCGGGGCCTTCAAGATATTCTTCAATAACAATCTGATTGCCGCTTTCGCCGAACGCCTTGTCCTCCATGATGGTTTTAACTGCGTCGGCAGCCTCACTGCGGGTCATTGCGATAATAACGCCCTTGCCAAGAGCAAGTCCGTCCGCTTTGATGACGGTCGGAATCGGCGCAGTTTCAAGATATTTCAGCGCTTTTTCGGCTGAATCAAAAACCTCGTATGCGGCGGTGGGTATTCCGTATTTCTTCATCAGATTTTTTGAAAAAACCTTGCTTCCCTCAATGATTGCCGCCTTTTTTTCGGGGCCGAAGCAGGGAATTCCGCATTTCTGGAGCTCATCAACCGCTCCGAGAACCAGCGGATCGTCGGGAGCGACAACGGCAAAGCCGATATCGTGCGTTTTGGCGAACTCAACGATTGCGGGGATATCCTTTGCGCCGATTGCAACGCATTCAGCGTCGTTTGCCATGCCGCCGTTGCCCGGCAGAGCATATATTTTTTCAATTTCTTTGTTCTCTTTCAGCTTTTTGATTATGGCGTGTTCACGGCCGCCGCCGCCGACAACAAGAACCTTCATTTCGTGCGCCTCCGTTATGATATGATATCCTTGCAGACCTTTTCCGCCGCAAGGGGAAGAATTTTCCATTCAGCCTGTTCCATGACCCTCTTCTGAAGCGTTTCGGGGGTATCTCCCGGCTCGATTTCAACGGCTTTCTGCATTATAATGCGGCCGCCGTCGGGGATTTCGTTAACAAAATGAACCGTTGCGCCCGTGACCTTAACTCCGTAGTCAAGCGCCGCCCGATGAACTCTCAGACCGTAGAAGCCCTCGCCGCAGAACGAGGGAATGAGAGAGGGGTGAACATTTATTATTCTGTCTTTATAATGAGAGGTGAAGCGTTCGCTGAGAATGCTCATAAAGCCTGCAAGAATTATCAGGTCAATGCCGCTTCCGTCAAGCAGATCAATGAGTCTGCCCTCAAAATCGGGGGTTTCGCTTTTCAGCACGGTTTCGGTTCTGATTCCTGCTTTTGCCGCCCTTTCGAGCGCATATGCGCCCTCCTTGTTGGAAATAACAAGGGTGATTTCACCGCTTGTTATGATTCCGCTCGCCTGAGCGTCGATCAGAGCCTGAAGATTCGTTCCGCCGCCCGAAACAAGAACGGCGATTGAAGCCTTACCGTTTTTCATCCGGCTTCTCCTCCTTTATGTAGTCAAGAAATGCGATTGCCGCCGCTCCGACAAAGTTGCCGATAATAACAATCCATATGAAAATGAATGCGTCAAGGCTGACTATGCCCGAAAGCGCAAAATAAAACATGTCGGCAATTGAATGCTCGAAGCCGCAGAGAATGAACACGGGAATGCAGAACAGAACTCCGAGCGGAGATTTGCATTTTCTGAACACCGCAACGGCTATATACATCAGCACGCCGCAAAGCAAGCCTTTGAAAAAGGTCTGCGGAGCGGTCTGAAGCAACCTTGTCTGACAAGCCGAAAGCGCTTTTTCCGCAATTGCGGGTGCGGCAAAGGCGGCTGCCTTGGCGCAGAGAAATGCGCCTATAAGGTTGCCCGGCAGGCTCAGAAGCAGGTCGGAAACATCTTTCTTTTTGTGCTGAGGCACTATAAAGCCCGCCTTGCCCGTGAAAAGAGCAAAGCCGAGATAACAAATCGCAAGCAGAGCGACCGAAAACAGCACGGCGCCGACATATTTATTGTCGCATGAGAGATAAACTGCGCCGCCAATGCCGACCATAAATCCTGCGGCAACGCCGCTGAGCAGCGTTTTCATCAGCAAATAACAACCTTTTCTTCCGATTTGATAATTTCGCCCATGATGTAGGCGTCTTCGCCGTTTGCTTTGAGGATTTCAACCGCCTTTTCAGCATCCTCTTTTGCAACAACAACGCTCATGCCAACGCCCATGTTGAAGGTGTTGAACATATCCCTTTCGGGGATATTGCCCGTCTTTGCAAGCAGGTCAAAAATCGGCAGGATTCTGAGCGAAGCCTTGTCAATCTTTGCGCCGAAGCCCTCGGGAATGCTTCTGGGAATGTTCTCATAGAAGCCGCCGCCCGTGATATGAGAAACAGCCTTGACCGTTACCTGCTCAAACAGAGCGGTCATGGGTTTAACATAAATCTTGGTGGGGGTGAGCAGGGTTTCGCCGATTGATTTGCCGCCGAGTGCCTCAACGGGTGATTTTATGTCGGCATTTTCAACATCGAAAACCTTGCGGACAAGCGAAAATCCGTTTGAATGAACGCCGCTTGAAGGCAGAGCGATAACAGCGTCGCCCTCGGCGATGGTTGAATTGTCAAGGATTTTATCCTTATCGACAACACCTACGCAGAAGCCTGCAAGGTCATATTCGTCAATGGGGTAGAAGCCGGGCATTTCGGCAGTTTCGCCGCCGATAAGAGCGGCGTTTGACTGAACGCAGCCCTCGGCAATGCCCGAAACGATATCCGCTATTCTTTCGGGAACATTCTTGCCGCATGCGATATAGTCAAGGAAAAACAGGGGCTTTGCGCCGCAGCAGATAATGTCGTTGGCGCACATTGCAACGCAGTCGATGCCGACCGTGTCGTGCTTGTCCATGATGAAAGCGAGCTTGAGCTTTGTGCCGACTCCGTCTGTGCCGCTGACGAGAACGGGC
>JAEDKI010000003.1 GCA_016295895.1 Clostridiaceae bacterium
CTCTTGAGCTCTATATCCTCCAGGGCAAGAACAACACCAGCGGTATGGGCTATGCGAAAAGCGAAGCAGGCGACATCAACCGTGACGGTGAAGTCGATCCTCAGGATGTTCAGGGCGTTATCGACCACTACACCCTCAAGGAGACCATCGATCAGAAAGCTCACAGCTCATCAAACTGATTTAACGGTAACTGTGTTTAACCGATAGCTCAGATCATTGAGTAACAATTTACGCCCCGAGTTCCAATCGGAATTCGGGGCGTTTTTCCTTGCGGATAAATCAGCTCAAGGCGTTCCGAAAAAAGCGGTTTGGTTATGGAAAGGCATCAAAATAACCGTAGGGACAGCCCTTGCGGCTGTCCGAAGCCATTGGTTCTTGCTCCTAAAAAACTGATTGTTTTATTAGCCTCCTCCTACGGGGGAGGTGGCACGGCGAAGCCGTGACGGAGGGAGTAAAAGAAAAACGATGATTTTTGTTGCTCCGCAAAAGCTGATTAACTCCCTCAGGAGGGAGCCTAAGAATAAAGCAGCATTTTTTCGATAAAACAGCAGAAATCATCGGCAACACGGTAGGGGCGAACTGTGTTCGCCCGCTTGATAATGTCCGATATCAATGCAATTCCGTTGTAGGGAACGCTGTCCTCAGCGTTCCGAGAAAACGGCTCGGTTTATGCGGGACGGGCGACCCGTCCTCTACGGTTGCTTGCCTGAAAACGCACGATTTCACGGCAAATCAGTAGGGTTCGCCGCAGGCGAATAATGTGAAAATCTTTTTTGGGACGATGTAGGCATTGTCCGCTACAAAATATCAATTCAGCAAAAAGCCGTAGGGACAACCCTTGCGGTTGTCCGTGAAACGCATCAAAGTCAACGAAACGCTGTTTTCGATGTTCCAAGTGGCGTCAATAATTCAAGAAAAAACACCTTAATTAAAGCAATCAATACGATGCGTTTTTGAAGGAAAAATCTGCCTGTCCTGCAAAATGTATTCACTATGTTATACGGTGTATACTGCATATTTTTATATAAAAATGTCAATAACATGTCGTGTAAAGTGGATAACTTTACTGTTTTAGTGCCGAATAGTAAAAATAAATGGCAGTTATCCACTTTTTCCACGGAGTTATCCACATCTGAAAGTAAAAAGGCTTTACAGCAAAACGCTGTAAAGCCTTTTATCTTTACTGCATATATTCATGTATATACAACTGCATATTTTAAGCTTGATTTTTGAGCTTGCAGGATTACTTTCAAAATGCTCTTTTTCCCTTCACAAAAACGGCTTTTATCTGCTGAAAATCCGATGATAATACAACAAAATCTGCGTATTTTCCTTCCTCAATACTGCCTGTAATTTTGTCCGCTCCGATAGCCTTTGCAGGGTTGATGGTTACCGATTTTATCGCCTGCCTGAGCGGAATACCGTATGACAGCAGATTCTTGAATTCATCAAATAAATTTGTGCAGCTTCCTGCGAGCGTTCCGTCAGGCAGCCTTGCGGCGTCGGTTTTGATAACTCTCTGACCGCCTAAGGTGTATTCGCCCTCAGAAAGACCTGCAGCCATCATGGCGTCACTGATAACAACCGTTCTGTCCTCTCCGAGAAGTCTGAATGCAATTCTGAGCGTTGCGGGGCAGATGTGAATTCCGTCACAGATTAACTCCGCTCGTACATTATCGCTGTCAAAGACCGCTCCGACCGTTCCCGGCTCTCTTGAACCGAGCCCGTTCATGGCGTTAAAAAGGTGAGTGGCATGCGTGATTCCCTTTTCAAAGCCTGCCTTTGCCTGAGCATAGCTTGCCGCTGTGTGTGCCGCAGAAACCGTACAAATCTTTGAAGTTTTTTCTATGAACTCATCAGCTCCGGGTCGCTCGGGAGCGATATCAACAAGGCTGACGGGGCAAATGCCGTAAAGCTCGCTGAAAAGCCCGAAATCCGGTTCAAGAATATGTTCCTCTGCCTGAGCGCCTTTTTTCTCGGGTGCTATAAACGGGCCCTCCATGTTGATGCCGTGAATATAGGCACCCTCCTCGTTGCCCATGGTGCTTTTGATGTATGAGAAGCATTTTTTCAGCGTTTGCGGCGGCAGAGTCATCGTTGTCGGGCAAAACGAGGTTACTCCTTTGGTGACAAGCCAGCGACTCATCTCAGCCGCCGAATCGGGATTTCCGTCGGTTGCGTCCGCCATGTTGCAGCCGTGAATGTGAATATCAATGAATCCGGGCAGAATGACGCAGCCCGAATAATCTTCGCCCGATTCCTCGATTTTTCCAATCCGTTTAATTTTTTCGTTTTCAATTTCAATATCCGCTTTGGCGGCGCAGAAATCCGCACCGTAAACAATTGCGTTTTTTATAATCATCAAAAGAACCTCCGTTGAAAAGTTCGTAATAAAAAACACCGCAGCGGTTCGGCTGCGGTGAAGAAATCAGATTCTGTCTTCGATATAGGATGCAAGATCGCCGACTGTCTTGATTTTTTCAAGAGCCTCGTCGGAAAGCTCGATATCAAATTCGTCCTCAATTGACATTGCAAGGTCAACAAGGTCAAGGCTGTCTGCGCCGAGGTCGCCGGTTATTGATGAGCCTTCGTTTATAATGCTCTGATCAACCTCAAGCTGTTCGCTGATGATTTTTTTAACTTTTTCAAATACCATGTCTGAATCTCCTTTTGTATATGTTTGTTTCCCCCCGGAAAACCACAATATAAATATTATTGATTAAAGAGGGATTTGTCAATAGGTTGTTGAAAAAAATAAGTATATTTTCCGATTATTTACCGATAATAATCAAAAAAGTGAGATTGGATGAGTGAAAATGGATATATTTATTGATTTGCTCAAAGCTTTTGCCGTAGGCGGATTAATATGCCTTATCGGTCAGCTTTTGATTGATTTAACCAAGCTGACCCCGGGGCGGATTCTCGTTGCATTTGTTGTCGGCGGAGTGATTCTGACAGCCGTCGGAGTTTATGAGCCGCTTGCAGAGTGGGCGGGAGCGGGGGCAACTGTTCCCTTGACCGGTTTCGGCTATTCAATGGCAAAGGGTGTTGAAAAGGCAATTGCCGAGCAGGGGATCAGAGGAATACTGACCGGAGGCTTCACAGCGTCTTCGGCAGGAGTTACTGCGGCGATCATCTGCGGGCTGATTGCGTCGTTTCTCTCAAAGCCCAAGGAAAAATGACCGCAAAGGTGCTGCCAATGACTAATATAATATCGATTCCGCCGATTGTCAACCTTGTTGCGGAATAATTAATAAAATCTTAGAAAAATCCCCCGCCCGAAAAAGGCGGGGGAAATATCGGCAAAATCTGATTATGCCTCGCAGCAGGAGCAGGAAACATAGTTTTCTTCGCAATCTGCTGTCTGATTTTTCTTGTCAAGGAATTTCTTAACTGCAAAATAAATGCCTGCAGCTGCACCTGCAACAGCGGCGATTATTCCGATAACCTTGAGAACTTTCTTAATGCACTTCATTAAAACTACCTCCCGAATGTAATTATTTGGTTAAGTCTATTATATCTGAAATACTTTCACTTGTCAATAATTAAACAACCGTGGTCATAAAAAATTTACAACCACGGTTATCTGATTTTGCAAACAACTGCCTTATTTAACGAGCTGAGCAAGAGCTGACTTCTTGTGAGCAGCGTTGTTCTTGTGGATAAGACCCTTAGCGGCAGCCTGATCTACCTTTTTGATAGCTTCCTTTACAAGAGCGTTTGCTTCGGGAGCATTTGCTTCAACAGCTGCGTGAGCCTTTTTGATGGCAGTTTTAAGAGCTGTGTTGCGTGACTTGTTTCTTGCAGCTCTGGTCTTGTTAACGATAACTCTCTTTTTAGCTGATTTAATATTGGGCATGATGGCACCTCCTTCTTCGTACAGGTGAATATGATATCACATTTTTTGGCTGATTGCAAGATTTTTTTTAAAAATATTTGAAAAATTCGACAATCAATTAATTTAACTATACTATATTTCAAGAAAAAAAGCAAGAGGAAAATAAAATATGAATTTCAGAACCGATTTAGCGCTTGAAAGATGCGAATCTTTCGGCAAAAACACTCCGTCGGGAGTCAGAATGGAAACCTTTGAAGCTCAAAAGGCGAGGGTTACGAGAATTGAAGTGCTGAACGAGGAGGGGGAGAGGGAGATAGGCAAGCCGAAGGGCAGATATGTTACCGTTGAGGTTGAGCCCTTTGCCAGGCATGCTCAATTCATCGATGAAAGCCTCCCGACCCTGACCGAAGAGATAAGAAAGCTGCTTCCATGCGACGGAAGCGCTCTTGTTGCAGGCCTTGGCAACATGAGAATTACTCCCGATGCGCTCGGTCCGAAGTGCGCTTCAATGATTTTTGCAACCCGTCACATAAAGGGCGAGCTGCTGAAAGCAACGGGGCTTAGCGGCTTGCGAAGCGTCAGCGCATTTTCAACGGGAGTTCTCGGCGAAACGGGCGCAGAAGCCGCAGAGCTGATAATGGGCGCCGTTCAGACGCTGAAGCCCGATTTTGTCATCACCGTTGACGCACTTGCCGCAAGAAATGTTGAAAGGCTCGGAACAACGGTTCAGATGTGCAGCACAGGCATTGTGCCCGGTTCGGGAGTCGGCAATTCAAGGCAGGAGATAAGCGAAAACACTTTGGGAATTCCCGTTATTGCGGTCGGAGTGCCGACGGTTGTTGACGCAGAGACGCTGATAATGGATTTCGGCGGCGGCAGTATTGACGAAAGCAAATCGGCAGGTAGTATGATGGTCACTCCGAGAGAGGTGGATCTGATGATTGAAAGAGCGTCGAAGCTGACCGCTCTTGCCATCAACTGCGCCTTACAGCCGGGAATCAGCCCCGAGGATATGCTTATTCTGACCTCTTGAATCCGATATATTGTGTCTGAAAAAGTTTTAACCCCAAGATTGCAAAAAAACTTGAGAAATTTATTTGATTTTTTTCAAAAAAGACTTGTAATTATCGGACGGACAATATATAATAGGACTCACAAGGGTAGAAAAGGAGTCTAAAGGAGTCTCCGAGAAAGGATGTGAGAGAATTGTCTTTGCTTTTAGCGGGTAAAGAACTGCGTAAGTTTGACCAGGTTAACAGAATGACGGTTCCTCCCACATTCAGAAAAGATCTCGGAGAAACCGTCTACATGATGAAGTCGATTCACGGCGAACCCTGTCTTGTGCTTTTCTCGGAAGAAGGCTGGGAGGATTTCAGCTTTGCTTTCGTTTCGGCGTTTTCGGGCGAAAAGCAGGCGAGAGCTCAGAGAAAGCTTGCCGACAGAGTTGAAAGGCTGACTCTCGACAAATCCGGCAGAATTTCAATCAAAGAAGATTTTAAGGCATATGCCGAGCTTGACGACGAGGTTCTTGCGGTCGGAATGATGGACAGAGTTGAGCTTTGGACTCCCGGGAATTGGCAGGCGTGGAGCGAAAAGAGCGATGAAGATGACGATCTTGATTTCAGCAAGGTCAGCTACAGCGCTCCGAGGGATAAAAAATGATGAATTCAATTCCCGATTCTTTTCACCATATTCCCGTGCTTTTTGAGGAAACCGTTGATTCGCTGAACATAAAACCGGACGGAATATATGTTGACTGCACGGCGGGCGGAGGCGGTCACTCCCGTGAGATAGCCAAACGGCTCACAACGGGCAGGCTGATTTCGATAGACCGTGACCCGCAGGCGATCGAAACGCTCAGATCGAGGCTTTCGGAATTTGAATGCGTAACGCTTGTTCACGATAATTTCTTTAATATTAAAAACATAATATCATCTCTCGGCATAAGCGGAGCGGACGGGATTTTAGCCGATCTCGGAGTCAGCTCCCATCAGCTTGACGAGCCGTCGAGAGGGTTTTCGTTTCATCACGATGCGCCGCTTGACATGAGAATGAGTCTGGAGGGTGTGAGCGCCGCTCAGGTGATAAATTCCCTTGAACAGAGAGAGCTTCAAAGAATAATCTTTGAATACGGAGAAGAAAAATTCGCTCCTTCAATTTCAAAGGCGATTGTCAGAGCGAGAGAACAAAAGCCGATTGAAACGACCCTTGAGCTTGCGGAAATAATCAAATCCGCCGTTCCTGCCGCCGCAAGGCGGGACGGGCATCCTGCAAGAAGAACCTTTCAGGCAATTCGGATTTATGTTAACGGCGAGCTTGACGGGCTTGAAAATGCGGTTTCGGATATGTTTGATTGTCTGAATCCCGGCGGAAGGCTAAGCATAATAACCTTCCATTCGCTTGAGGACAGAGCGGTGAAGCATGTTTTTTCATCGCTGACGAAGGGCTGCACCTGCCCGAAAAATTTCCCGGTTTGCGTTTGCGGCAAAAAGCCGAGGGCAAAGGTGATGAAAGCAGTATCTCCCGGTGAGCAGGAGCTTGCCGATAATTCAAGAAGCCGAAGCGCAAGGCTGCGAACGGCTGAAAAACTGACCGATAACGGTTAAAAACGACGGATGGCCGTGGCGTTATTGCCCGGTAAAGAAAGGAGGAAAGAGGAAATGGCTGATTATAACCGCAGTGAAGCATACGACCTTTCGCTGTATGACATGCCCGTGATAAAGTCAAATGCGGCGCCGCAGCTTCAGCCGGAGCTTCCCGAGCGCAGGCGGCAGAATGCACCGCAGAGAGATACCCGCAAGTCTGTTGTTCAGCTCAGAAAAAGCTCCGTTTCCTCTGCTCTCCGTGCACTTAAAATCTTTATGGTTTCCGCTGTATTGGCGGTTCTCTGCTTTTCAATCTTGTTTTCCAAAATCAGTCTTATACTGATTGAAAATGAGGCGGCGAATGTTGAAATGAAGCTCAGCGAGGCGAGAAGCGAAAACACAAGGCTTGTAATGCAGCTCAACTCAATTGCTTCAATTGAAAAAGTTGACGAATATGCTGTTTCCGTTTTGGGGATGCATCAGCTCGAAAGATATCAGATCCACTACTTTGAAAACTCGGATGGCGACAAGGTAGCGGTGGCAGGTGGCAAAACCGTTGAGAGCAAAGCCGAAACTGAAGGCTGAGGCTGTTTAAATTGTTTTGTCTGCATACGAAAAGCGGTTGCAAGCATATGTATATGTTATAGTCAAGGCTGTCTCAATTTTCAGCGGGTTAAAAGCTGTTTCCGATGCATTTGTTTATCGGGAATGAGGATTTTGTACGCTTTATTTTGAGACAGCGTTATTTTTTTGCGTAGTTTTAACGGCAAAACTGCTTATTATTTGAAAGGAAGGCACGGCTTTTGAAAAAGGTATCGCCAAAGAGAAAATTGTTTTTAAGGGCCGCAACGGTCTTTTTGTTGCTTTCGGTTCTTGTTTTCGGTTCGTCGGCGGCGAACCTTGTCAGAATTCAGCTTGTTGACAGCGAACAGTACAAAGAACAGGCAGAAAAAAATCAGCTCCATGACACCGAGATTTCCGCTGAAAGAGGAATTATTTATGACGCCAACGGAACCGTGCTTGCAAAGAGTGCTTCGGTCTGGAAGGTTTATATCAAGCCTGCCAAGATTGAAAACGAGGATTTCAAAAACGACCTTTGCAGAAAGCTCTCGGAGATAACGGGAGTTGAGCTTGAAACAATAAAAGAAAAGGCTGATAAAAGCAAATATGCATATCTGGTTATCAAACGACAGATTGAATTTGAGGAAAAAGAGAAAATAGCCGAACTGCTGACTCAATACTATGAATACCATGTAATCGGCGATAACGGTGGCGAGCTGACAGGCACGAAAAAAAGAATTTATTACAGCTCTGCCCTCGGAATTGACCCCGATGTTAAAAGATATTATCCTTACGGAACGCTGGCGTCGAACGTAATCGGATTTACGGGAACCGACGACATCGGCCGTTCGGGAATCGAGCTTAAATATGACAGCATTCTGACCGGCACTCCCGGCAGAATAATAACCGCACAAAACGGCAAAAGCGATGTCATGAGCCGTGAATTTGAAACGGTTTATGACGCTGTCAGAGGAACGAGCCTTGTGCTGACAATCGATGAGGTTATTCAGCGATATCTTGAAGATGCGCTTGAACAGGCTTATGTTGATTCAAAGGGCAAGGGAGCTTACGGGATTATCATGGATGTTCACACGGGCGCAATTCTCGCAATGGCGTCAATGGAAAACTATGACCTTAACGACCCGCAGGCTCTGAGCGACAAGGATAAAGAGGAGCTTGCCGAAATAACCGATGAGGAAGATTATAAAACCGAAAGAAACAATCTTCTTTTCAGTAAATGGAGAAATTTCATAGTCAGCGATACATATGAGCCGGGTTCGGTTTTCAAAATAATAACCGCCTCCGCAGCGCTTGAAGAAAACGCCGTGCCGCTTGATATGGCTTACACCTGCACGGGCAAAATTCAGGTTGCGGACAGAACGATAAAATGCCACAAGCGAACAGGCCACGGAACTCAGACTCTTAAAGAGGGCTTGATGAACTCCTGCAACCCGTTCTTTATTACGGTCGGTCAGAAGCTCGGCGCAGAAAAATTCTTTGAGTATTTTGAGGCGTTCGGCTTCACGGAAAAGACGGGCATTGACCTGCCCGCAGAAAATGTTCCCATTGCAGGTCAGAACTATCACAGCCTTGACAGCATGGGAATCGTTGAGCTGTCAAGCTCATCCTTCGGCCAGTCATTTCAGGTAACGCCGATTCAGATGATAACCGCAATCAGCGCAATCGCAAACGGCGGCAAGCTTATGACCCCTTATCTCGTTCAGAAACAGCTTGACGAAAACGGAAATGTGATTAAAGAAACTCAGCCGAATGTCAGGCGTCAGGTCGTTTCCGAGCAGACCGCAAAGACGGTTGCCGATATGATGGAAGCCGTTGTTTCAAGCGGAACGGGCAAAAATGCCTATGTTGCTGGCTACAGAGTTGCGGGCAAAACCGGAACTTCTCAGAAGCTCAGCGCAGGCGGCAAAAAATATGTTGCGTCCTTCGGATGCTTTGCTCCTGCCGATGACCCGGAAATTGCCGTTCTGATTCTCGTTGACGAGCCTGTCGGTCAGATCAACGGCGGTCAGATTTGTACCCCCGTTGCGGCAAAGGTTGTTGAAAAAACGCTTGAATATCTCGGCGTTGAAAGGCAGTATACAGAGAAAGAAATGGAACTGCTTGACACGAACGCTCCGAACCTTGTCGGCAGTAATGTTGACGATGCAAAGAAGCTGCTCGAAAACGAGGGCTTTGAGGCAAAAGTTGTGGGCGAGGGCGATGTTGTCGTCACTCAGATGCCGTCATATAATCAGACAATGCCTCAGAACGGAATCATCGTTCTTTACACCGAGCAGGATGCAGAAAGAGTGACGGTCAAGGTGCCCGACCTCAGGCAGATGAGCGTTTCACAGGCTAATAAATATGCACTTTCCGCAGGATTAAATATCAAGATATCGGGCAATGCTTTGAATGAGGGAGAGCTTGTTTCTTATGACCAGAGCATTGAACCGGGGGAAGAAGTTGAATACGGAAAAACCGTAACGGTTTATTTCAAATCCAATACGGGCGTTAATGACTATGCGGATTAGGCTTTTTCAGGAGGATAAAAGATGACTTTAAAAACAATTCTGAGAGATTTCGGCGTTGCCGAAAGCTTTGAAGATACGGAAATAACATATATAACCGACAATTCGGCAAAGGTTTGCAAGGGATGTATTTTTATCTGCATCGAGGGCAGACGCTTTGACGGTCACACCAAGGCAAAGGAAGCCATTGAGAACGGTGCGGCGGCAGTTGTCGTTCAGAAAGACTTAGGGCTTGAAAAGCAGATTCTTGTTGAAAACACAAGAAGCGCTTATGCCCGCCTTTGCGCCGCATTTTTCGGCCATCCCGAAAAGAAGCTGAAGCTTATCGGCGTTACGGGAACCAACGGCAAAACAACAACATGCTTCATCATCAAATCCGTTCTTGATTCTCTCGGTCATAAGACGGGTCTTATCGGAACGGTCAAGAACATCGTCGGCGATAAGGAATATCCCGCTTCGCTGACAACTCCCGATTGCTATGAATTGTTTTCACTTTTTGCCGAAATGGCAGAATGCGGATGCGAATACTGCGTTATGGAGGTTTCCTCTCAGGCTCTTGACCAGCGCAGGGTTGACGGCGTTCATTTTGAGGCGGCAATTTTTACGAATCTTACCCGTGACCATCTTGATTATCACGGCTCGTTTGAGAACTACAAAGCCGCAAAGCACAAGCTTTTTGAAAACGCTTCTCTTGCCGTTGTTAACGGCGATGATGAATGCTCGGAATATATGATAAGCGGAACCGATTGCAGGAGAGTAACTTTTTCGGTCAACGGAGATAACTGCGATTATTCCGCAAAGAACATTAAAATCACCGCTTCGGGCGTTCAGTATGAGCTTCTGAGCAATAATAATATCGGAAGGCTGAATTTCGGAGTTCCGGGCAAATTCTCGGTTTATAACTCAATGGGAGCGGCGGTTTGTCTTGTTGAGCTCGGCATGGATTTCAAAGCCGTTCTTGACGCACTTGCGGAATGCAAGGGAATCCCCGGCAGAATGGAGGTCGTTCCGACCGACACGCCCTATACCGTTATCATCGACTACGCTCACACCCCCGACGGGCTTGAAAATGTGTTGACCTGCGTTCGTGAAATCGCAAAGGGCAAGGTAATATCCGTTTTCGGCTGCGGAGGAGACAGAGATAAAACAAAGCGTCCCATTATGGGCGAAATCGGAGCAAGGCTTTCCGATATCGCCGTCATCACCTCGGATAACCCGAGAAGCGAAGACCCCGAAGCTATTATAAAAGATATAACTGCGGGAATCGGAAAGCATGAATCGAGGATTATCGTTGACAGCGACCGCACGCAGGCTATCAGAAAGGCTCTTGAAGCGGCGCAGGAGGGCGATATAGTAGTGCTTGCGGGCAAGGGTCAGGAAACTTATCAGATTCTTGCAAGCGGTAAAATTCACTATGACGAAAGAGAAGTAGTTGCAGGAATACTTTCCGGAAAAACGGAGGCAGGCAAATGAAGCCCATAACATTCAGGCAGGCGGCTCAAGCGGTCGGCTCCGCAACGGAGCTTGACGGAAGCTTCTCTGAGGTTTGCACCGACACGAGAAAAATAACCCCGGGCTGTCTTTTTATTGCAATAAAGGGTGAAAATTTTGACGGCAACGATTTTGCCGCAAAAGCGGTTGAAAGCGGAGCACAGGCGGTTATCTGCGAGAGAGACTGCGGGCTTGACAGCCGACAGATTGTCGTTGAAAGCTCCCGCAAAGCTCTGCTTGACCTTGCGGGATATTACAGAAGTCTGTTCAGGATTCCCGTTGTCGGAATCACGGGCAGCGTCGGCAAAACAACAACCAAGGAAATGACCCATGCGGTCATGTCTGCAAAATACAACACTTTGAAAAACGAGGGCAACCTCAATAACGAAATCGGCGTTCCGCTGACCCTTTTCCGCCTTGAAAAAAGCCATGAAGCGGCGGTTATTGAAATGGGAATGAGCGGCTTTGACGAAATTTCACGCATGACCAAAGCGGTCAGACCCGATGCGGCAATAATTTCAAACATCGGCGTTTCTCACATTGAAAAGCTCGGCTCAAGAGAGGGTATTCTCAGAGCAAAGCTTGAAATCCTTCACGGCATGAGCGAAAAAGCTCCGCTGATTCTCAACGGCGACGATGAAATGCTCGTTACCGTTCGCCCCGGAGCGCATCCCGTGATTTATTACGGCATTGACAACGAAAATTCATTATTTAAGGCATCAGATATAACCTCCAAAGAAAACGAAACCGTTTTGACTGTCGGTTTCAGCGGCGGCTCGTTGAGAGTGAGCCTGCCCTTTACGGGCCGCCACAATGTCTATAATGCGCTTGCGGCTGTTGCCGCAGGGTCGCTCTTCGGCATCGAGCCGGGAGACGCCCTTGAAGCTTTGAAAAATTATGTTCCCTCGGGAATGAGACAGCGCATTAACAAAAAAAGCGGAATAACCTTTATTGAAGACTGTTATAATGCAAGCCCCGATTCGCAGGCGGCGGCGCTCTCCGTTCTCGGGGAGATGAAAGCCCGACGCAGGATAGCCGTTATCGGCGATATGCTTGAGCTCGGCCATGTCAGCGAAAAGGCGCATTACGATGTCGGCGTTAAGGTGGCTGAAAACGGCATTGACGCTCTGTTTACTTACGGCGAGCGTTCCCGTCAGACCGCAAAAGCGGCGGCAGAGTGTGGAGTTAAAACCGTTGAAAGCTTTGACGATAAGCAGGAGCTATCAAAGGTTCTTGAAGGCTTCCTGAAAGAGGACGATGCAGTTCTCTTTAAGGCGAGCAGGGGAATGAAGCTTGAAGATGTAATCTATTCAATCTATGATTATCTTGATTCACGAAAATGATTATTTGAAAGGAATGTTCACGGCATGAAAACCGCAGCGGCAATACTGACCGCAGGCGTCTCAGGGCTTGCGATAACCGCAATTCTCGGCTTGGTTTTTGTTCCGTGGCTTCGTCGGCTGAGATTCGGCAGAACGGTTCTTGAAGCCCGTGAGGAAAAGCTCACGGGTAAAGATGCTCCGACCATGGGCGGGATATTTTTAATTTTCGGAACCTGCGCCGCAATTCTGCTGACCGTTCTGACCGACAAGATAATGGGCGGCGATATAATTGCAAGCGGAAGCGTTATTCCGTCTGAAATGTATACAAAGCTGTTGAGCGGAATACTGACGGCGATTGCCTTCGGATTTATCGGCTTTGTTGATGACTATGCAAGGTCGGTCAAGGGAATGAACCTCGGCATGACCGTCAGGGAAAAAACTGTTTTGCAGCTTGTGACCTGCGTTGCCTATCTCACGAGCCTGTTTATGTCGATGCAGGGCGAGCCTTATATGTTTATTCCGTTCGTCGGCACGGTCAGTATGGGCTTTTTCTATTGGATATTCGGCATTGTTTATATTTTTTCTGCCGTAAATGCCGTCAATTATACGGATGGGATTGACGGCCTGTGCGGCGGATTAACCTTAACCACGTCTCTGGCAATCGGCGTTGCGGCGGCTTTGAAAGGCTTCTTCGGTTTTTCGATGGCGTCGGCGGCTCTTGTCGGAGCGTGTCTCGGATTTCTCGTTTGGAACAGGCACCCTGCCAAGGTGCGAATGGGGGAAGGCGGCTCAATGTTTCTGGGCGGCATGGTCGTTGCGCTTGCTTATGCGATCGGCTGCCCGCTGATTCTTTTGCCTGCCGGAATTGTATTTTTTATTGAGGGCGGCTCAAAAGTTTTGCAGGTTCTTTATTACAAAACGAGCGGCGGAAAGAAACTTCTGAAATCAGCTCCGCTTCACCGCCATCTTGAAATGAACGGCATGAGCGAGCGGAAAATCGCTTTGATTCTGATTGCCGTCAACATTCTCGGCGGGGTTGCCGCCGTTGCCGTGCTGTATTACGGCGGATATATATTGCGCTGAGGAGGCAAAGCCTTGAAAAAGGAAATTTTAGCTCATTTCGGTATTTTTTATCTCATACGGGATTTATTCTGCCGCAGAAAAAAGCTTAAAGACTGCATTGCGACAGGACCGATTGATATAACTTTTCTCGTGCTCGTTATGATAATTCTGACAGTCGGAATTATTATGATGTTTTCGGCAAGCTATGTTAACGCATGGTATGATTCATCGTTAAAGAATGACCCGTATTATTACCTTAAAAATCAGCTTCTGTTTGCCTTTATCGGCATAATGCTCATGGCGCTGGTTTCGTTCATAAAAGCCGATGTATTCAGAGACGCTTCGGGCGTTGCAATGGTGTTTGCATTGCTTTTACTGTTGTATGTTCTGGTTAATCCTTATGAAATACCCGGCAAGGAGGAGTTCAAACGCTGGATTTGGGTTCCGGGTCTCGGAACATTCCAGCCCTCCGAAATTGCAAAGCTTGCGCTTATTATGTTCATGGCGTTCAGCCTTGAAAGATATCATAAATTGGTTGAGGGCAAGGCGTGGATGGTATTCCCTTATCTTGGAATAATCTGTTTGGTCTGCGGCCTTGTTTATCTTGAAAACCATGTTTCGGGAACTCTGCTGATGCTCGGCATCGGAGTTACCATGCTGTTCCTCGGCGGAGCAAATAAAGGCTGGTTTATCGCAGGCGGAATAGCCGTTGTGCTTCTTGGCATATTCTTTGTCTTGAACGCAAACAAATTCCTTGAGGGCTATGCGAGCGAAAGAATCAGAATATGGCTGAAGCTTTTAACGGGCGATGAGTTGACCTCTGCCGAAGCGACGGGTTCGGGCTGGCAAAGCCTGCAATCGCTTTACGCTATCGGTTCGGGCGGTCTTTTCGGCCTCGGCTTCGGCAATTCAAGGCAGAAGCATATGTATTTGCCCGAGCCGCAGAATGACTTCGTTTTTGCCGTTGTCTGCGAGGAACTCGGATTTATCAGAGCTGTTATTATAATTCTGCTTTTCGTTCTGCTCGTTGCAAGAGGATTTATTATCGGTCTCAGAGCAAGAAGCAGATACGAGGCTCTGCTTGCCATGGGCATCAGCTTTCAGGTCGGCCTGCAGGCGGCATTGAATATCGCCGTTGTAACCGCAACCGTGCCGAACACGGGCATAAGTCTTCCGTTCTTCAGCTACGGCGGAACATCGCTTGTTATGCTCCTTCTTGAGATGGGAATGGTGCTTTCAATTTCGAGAAACAGTGAAAGGAAAAAGAAAGATGCTTGATAATAAGAAAATTCTGATTGCCGCAGGCGGAACGGGCGGTCATATAAATCCCGCTCTCGGAATTGCGGGATATATAAAGGAGCGCAACCCGAGCGCAGAAATCGTTTTTGTCGGAACTGCGGATAAAATGGAAGCAAAGCTTGTCCCTCAGGCGGGTTATGAGCTCAGAACAATTGAAATCAGCGGCTTTTGGCGCAGCTTTTCGCCCGATGCGATAAAGCATAATCTCATAACAGTCAAAAGGCTGATGAAATCTTCTTCACAGATAAAAAAGATAATCAATGATTATAAACCCGACCTTGTTATCGGCTTCGGCGGCTATGTCAGCGGTCCCGTTCTGAGAATTGCGGCAAAGAAGGGCATTCCAACCGCTATTCATGAGCAGAACGCTTATCCCGGAGTTGCCAACAAGGCGGTTGCGGGCATGGTTGACAGAGTTATGCTCACCGCCGCCAAAGCGGAGCAATACATGAAGCCGAAAAATCCCTGCGTTGTGACGGGTCTGCCGATAAGGGGAGATATCCTCAAAACCGACAGCGACTTTGCAAAGGCGGAGCTTAATCTCGGCGGCAAGCCTCTGATTCTTTCAATGGGAGGCAGTCTCGGAGCAAAGCCGGTCAACGATGCCGTTCTCGGCATGATACTTAATAAATATAAGGATAACGACTGCGTGTTCCTCCATGCGACGGGTAAGGGAGGGGAATGGTTCTCCGAAAAGCTCAAAGCAGAGGGAGCAGACCCCGAAACTCATCCCAACATAAGAGTTGTCGAATATATCGATATTCCAAAGTGCCTGCCTGCCGCAGACCTTGTTATCTGCCGCTCGGGCGCAAGCACTCTCAGCGAGCTTCAGGCCTTAGGCAAGCCGTCAATTCTTATTCCGTCACCCTATGTTACGGAAAATCATCAGTATCATAACGCAATGGCTCTTGTCAGCAACGGAGCCGCAGAAATAATTGAGGAAAAAGACCTCACCCCCGACAGCCTGACGGAAAGGGTCAATGCCCTGCTTGCCGACAAAGAAAGACTTTTGAGGCTCGGCAAAAACGCAAAGGCTATGGCGGTTATTGACGCAACCGAGCGAATTTACAACACTCTTTGCGAAATAGTTAAATAATTCACACCTACAGCTTTCTTTGAATAGTATGGAACAGAGTTTCTATTCTTTCCTTTACTATCAAAGGAGCGTGGGTCATGGAAAATATAATTATCAGCGGAATGAATCCGCTTAACGGAAGCGTTGAGCTTCAGGGCTCAAAAAACAGTGCTCTTCCGATTCTTGCGGCTGCGGCAGCGGTTGACGGGATAAGCATTATACATAATTGCCCCGATTTGAGCGATGTTGATGCGGCAATGAAAATACTTGATTTTATCGGCTGTAAGACGAAGCGAGAAGGGCATACTGTTATTGTTGATTCCTCGGGTGCAAATGCAAGCAGAATTCCCGAGAGACTTATGAAAGAAATGCGTTCGTCAATCCTTTTTCTCGGCGCATTGCTTGCCCGATTCGGCTGCGGCTGTGTTTCTGCTCCCGGAGGGTGCGAGATAGGGCTCAGACCAATTGACCTTCATTTAAGCGCATTCAGAAGCATGGGTGCGGTGATTGAGGATAACGGCGGATTGCTTGAATGCAGTGCGCCGCTCGGACTGAAAGGTGCAGCATTAAGCCTTGCGTTCCCAAGCGTCGGAGCAACCGAAAACATCATGCTTGCTTCTCTCGGGGCAGACGGTGAAACGGTAATAACAAACGCCGCAAGAGAGCCGGAAATTATTGACCTTGCACGCTTTCTTTCAAGCTGCGGAGCTGAGATTATCGGAGCAGGCGAGAGCGTTATCCGCATAAAAGGCAAGGCTAAGCTTCACGGCTGTGAGCACAGAATAATTCCCGACAGGATTGTTGCGTCAACATACATTGCCTGCGCAGCCTCGGCGGGAGGAAAAATAGCCGTAAAAGGCGTTGACTGCGCTCATCTTTCGCCCGTGATACCCGCATTTGAAGCGGCGGGGTGCATAATTCATCAAAGCGAAAAGGAGCTGACGGTTAAAGCTCCGAAAAAAATTTCAAGAATAAAATCCCTGCGGACTATGCCGTATCCGGGCTTTCCGACTGATTCTCAGGCTATAGTTACCGCAATGCTTGCCCGTTCAGAGGGAACGAGCGTTATAATCGAAAAAATATTTGAAAACCGCTTCCGTCATGTTCCGGAGCTTATCAAAATGGGGGCGGATATCAGAGTTGAGGACGGCTGTGTTGCCGTTATTGAGGGTGTTGAAAGGCTCAGCGGCGCAAGGGTCGGAGCGTGTGATTTAAGAGGCGGCTGTGCGCTGGCGGTTGCGGCTCTCGGAGCAGAGGGCGAAACCGTCATTGAGAACATTCATCATATTGACAGGGGCTGTGAGTCCCTTGAATCAAGGCTCAGAGAGCTTGGAGCAGACGCAAAAAGAATAAAAACAAACTGACGGTGGGTGTAAAATGGACAGAGAAATGCAAAGGTCGGCAGAACGCAGGCTGACCCCGGAAGAAAGACAAATCAGAATTCAGAAATTAAAGAGAAAAAGGCGCTTCAGGCTTGCGATAGTCATAACTGCCTTTACGCTTTTAATTTGCATGATAATCTGCCCGATTGTTCTCTTTGCGGCGTTCAGGGTCAGAACTTTTACTGTTGACGGCACAAGCCCTTATACTCAGGAGGAAATTATTGAAGCAAGCGGAATAAAGCTCGGCAAGAGCCTCCTTTTTGCCGACACGGACGAAGCCGCCGCTTCAATTGAAAAAACTCTGCCTTACACAAAGAATGTCAAGATAACAAGAAAGCTTCCGAGCGGAATTATTATCCGTTTTGAGGAAACCTCAAAGGCGTTTGCCATAAGAACAGCGAACGGGTTCTATGCCCTGACAAACAGCGATTTAAAGGTGCTTGAGCTTGCGGCTCAGCCGCACGAGGGCGTAGCTCTGATTGAGGGAGCCGTTCCCGTTATTGCAGAGCCGGGCATGAAGCTTTCGTTTTTATCCGATGAAAAAGAAAATGACAGCGTGTTGTCGCTTCTCGGAACAATTACGGGAGCAATTGCGGAAAGCGGAATGAAAGATGTTAACCTGATTAATATTTCATCCGCTTCGGATATATACTTTATTTATCAAGGCAGAATCGTGATGAAATTCGGCGATTCCTCGGAGCTTGCATCAAAGATATCGCTCGGTCAAAGGGTTATCGGAGAAGAAAATACGATTGACCCCGACCAGAGCGGAACAATAAACCTGACCGTTCCCAAGAAGGCATATTTCAGCCCATCAGACCCTGATGACATAAAGGAGCTTGTTGAATTCAACGGCGGAGAATGGAACGACGAAAGCGATGAACAGGCAAACGAAGAAGAAAGCACGACCAATCCGGAAAGCGATGAATAATAATTAAAATTCCATAATATAAATATATTGCCCGAAATGATGCTTATTTTTTGCATATTTTCGGGCAAATTATAACTAAACTGTAAAAAAAGACAAAAAATAATATATTTTTCAAAATTTTCCTTGTTTTTTTTATAAATCCATGTTATTATAATTCTGTTTAATACTAAGGTTTTCAGGAAAAATAAATCCATAGGGGGTCAAACCAATGGCATTTGAAATTGACAACGATTTTGAAAGTGCGGTTCAGATAAAGGTAATCGGCGTAGGCGGAGGCGGCGGAAACGCCGTTAACAGAATGATAACCTCCGGCGTTCTCGGCGCTGAGTTTATCGCCGTTAACACCGACAAGCAGGTTCTTGTTCATTCAAAGGCTACTCATAAGATTCAGATCGGTGAGAAATCAACTCACGGTCAGGGCGCAGGCGGAAAGCCCGAAATCGGCGCAAAGGCCGCTGAAGAAAGCAAGGATTCAATATCCGATGCCCTTAAAGGCACCGATATGGTCTTCATTACCGCAGGTATGGGCGGCGGAACCGGAACAGGCGCTGCTCCCGTTATCGCTCAGGTTGCCAAGGACATGGGCTGCCTGACCATCGGCGTTGTTACAAAGCCCTTCAAATTTGAAGGCCGCAGAAGAATGGTTCAGGCTCAGGAGGGCATTTCAAAGCTCGCAGAGCATGTGGACAGCCTTATCGTTATTCCCAACGACAGACTTCGTGCGCTTGACGAAAAGAAAAAGACTATCGCAGAAGCTTTTGCAGAGGCAGACGAAGTTCTGCTTCAGGGCGTTAAGAGCATTTCGGAGCTTATTAAGATTCCCGGCTTCATCAATCTTGATTTTGCCGATGTAACAAGCGTTATGAAAGATGCCGGCTATGCTCACATGGGCGTCGGCAGAGCCAAGGGCAAGGACAAGGCGGAGTGCGCCGCAAACGCAGCCGTTTCCAGCCCGTTGCTTGAAACCTCAATTGCAGGCGCAAAGGGCGTTATCATCAGCATAACCGCTTCAGACGATGTTGATCTTGAAGATGTTGAGAATGCAGCAGAGATCATCACCGCCAAGGCACATGAGGACGCCAACATCACTTGGGGTATCGCATTTGATCCCGACCTTGACGATGAAATGGTTATCACCGTTATCGCAACAGGTTTTGATTCAACTGCCAAAGAGCCTGAGAAGCCCGCATTCGCAGCAGCTCCGGCAAATCCGTTTTCGGCAGCAGTAGCAAGCGCAAATGCAGCTTCCGCACCTGCTGCAAAGCCTGCTGCTCCCGTAGCTCAGGAGGCTCCCAAGTCATCAGCTCCCGCCGCACCGAGCATTCCCAACTTCGGCTCAAATTCATCTTCACAGGCAGGCAGAGATATTTCAAGCCATTCATCCGCTCCTGCCAATGCACCCGCATCAAAGAATGACGGCAACTTTGATGATGATCAGTTCTATATCATGATTAACGATATCATCAAGGGCAAAGACAATAAATAATAATGTATTATAATAAAAGGCTCGCATCAATCGATGCGGGTCTTTTTTTGCACAGATTAAAATGATAAACACGGCTTTTGATCGCCCCGAAAATGAGGCTTGTTGTGTTTTTTTTGCCTGTGTTCCATATATACAATTTCATTTGACTGTCTAATTTTGCTTAATTAATCGAACGATTATCACGGTTTGTCTGTTTACGGAGAAGAATGGCAATTTATAATAGAAATCAGAAAACCGTTTATGGAGGTCAAGATGAAAGAAGCAAACAACCGAAATTTTTATGAAAGAATACACACGGTCAGGGATTTGATTGATAACAGCGCAGAGCTTTACGGCGACAAGCCTTTTATTAAGTATCTTAAAGGCGAAGAAATTGTTGAAAAAAGCTTTAAGGATTTAAGGGAAAACAGCCTTGCAATCTGCAGATATATCCGATCAATCAACCCCGAAAGAATGCACATTGCAATAATCGGCAAAACGACATATGAATATATTACGGCTCTGACAGGCATTCTTGTCAGCGGAAATGTTTTTGCTCCGTTTGCTCCGAACATTTCAGTTGAAGAAGCGGTTGAGCTGTTCAAAAGCGGAGATATTGACGCCATTTTTTATGACAGCGATTTTGAAGAAAAAGCCGTTCTTATTGAGAAAGAAACAGGCAATCTGAAAGCTTCGGTAAACATGGGTAATTCCGAGTGGTTTGAAGACAAATACGAAAAGTATTCAGGCAGTTCAGAATTTGCACAGCTCTCGGAAATTGAGCTTGATCCCCGTGAATGTGCCGCTATTATTTTCACATCCGGAACCACGGGTAACAGAAAGGGCGTCATGCTTTCGTCTGAAAATCTTATTGCAAACATAACATATCCCGAGTTGGAGCTTTCGGCAGATGATGTTTATCTTTCGGTTTTGCCTATGCATCATATATTCTGTTTCTCATGCGATTATTTTAAACCCCTGCTTGACGGATTGACCGTTTGCCTTAACGGGAATATGGCTGACATCGGAAAGAATTTATCCGTTTTTCAGCCGACAACAATGCGTCTTGTTCCGATGATTTGCGAATCGCTGATAAGAAAGGTTAATATTGTTCACAAGAAATATCCTGAATTATCGCCGAGAGAAGCGGCGGAAAAGGTTTTCGGCAGGAATATTCGTTGGATAGCGGTTGGCGGAGCATATCTCGGACCGAAGCTTATTGACGAATATGAGAAATACGGCATTATGCTTCGTCAGGGCTACGGAATGACAGAGACAAGCCCCAAAATCACAACCGCTGATTACGGAGAGAAATGTAAAGACTCAAGCGGAAAAATACTGAAAAGCATCTGCGATGTCAGAATAGTCAACGGTGAAATTCAAGTTAAAGGCAAGTCGGTTATGATGGGTTATTACAAAATGCCCGAAGAAACAGCCGCTGTCTTTACCGATGACGGTTATCTCAAAACAGGCGACCTCGGAAGAATAAGTGATGACGGAGAGCATCTTTATGTCACGGGAAGAATAAAAAATCTTATCATTCTTTCAAACGGAGAAAATGTTTCTCCCGAGGAAATCGAAAAGAAATTTGCAGACGAAAAAGTGATAAAAGAAATTGTCGTCAGCGCCGAAAACGACAAAATCGTTGCAGAAATTTTTCCCGATAGGGAGTTTGCGGCAATGATGGGTATTGACGATATTGAAGCATATCTCAAAGAAAGAATTAAAGAAGCCAACGCAGGAGAAAAGCCCGAAAAAGAAATTGCTATGCTTCGTTTGAGAGAAACTCCGTTCCCCAAAACCTCAACAAACAAAATCAAGAGAGAACATGTTAAATATTAAAAGCGGAGGGAACACAATGGAAATCAAACTTAAAAACGGTCAAAAAGTTAAAGCATATCCGCTTATTCCCGCACAGTTTCTGATGCTCTATGCCTCAAGGCATCACAGCAAGGATGCACCCGTTCTTAATATCGTAACAGGCTACTATTGGCAGGGTGATTTTGATACCGAAACGATGAAAGAGGCTCTTTATGAGGCGATGGAAAGATGCGATACAATGCGTCTGCGCTTCACCAAGCGCCCGTTCAACAAGGTTTATCAGTATCTTGCGGATAAACACGAAATCGAAATCATCGAAGAAGATTTATCTTCGATGTCATGGGATGATGCCCACGAATTTCTGAAACAGCGTTCACATTCAATTATTGATATGTACGAAAAGCCCGTTAATGAAATCAGAATAATTCATCTTGAA
The DNA here is from genome assembly GCA_016295895.1 of Clostridiaceae bacterium. GTDB lineage: Bacteria > Bacillota > Clostridia > Oscillospirales > Acutalibacteraceae > CAG-177. The sequence goes on from JAEDKI010000003.1 coordinate 21,797, forward strand.
AACGGCTATAACGGCATTTACATGAAGCTTCATCACCTTGCGTTTGACGGATATTCATCAAAAGCATTTCTCGCTGACGCTCTTTCAATTTATTTCCATAAAAAATACGGCACGGCTTATCCCAAGCCGATGCGAAGCTACATTGAAATGGTTGAGAAAGAATTGAAATATCCGAAATCGGAACAGCACAAAAAAGATGTTGCATTCTGGAAAGGCACAATCAAAAACGAGCCTGAACCGATTTATACGGATTATGTTCGTCCCAGCCGTCTGATTCGGCAGAGAATCGAAAAAAAGAAGCCCGATCTGAGAAAAGCGGAAGTGCTTGACAACAACCCTGAATCAAGAACCCTCAGATTCAGCCTTGACGCCGAAACATCGGAAAAGCTTATGAAAATGTGTTCGGAAAGAAGTCTTTCCCTGCCTTGCGTTCTGATGATGGGCATGAGAAGCGCACTTTCGTCATTCAACAATGACGAAAAAGATATTTCATATAAGGTTATGGTTAACCGCCGTGCAACCCTGCTCGACAAAAAATCGGGCGGAGTAAGAATGCACTTTTTCTCAATGAGAAACATTGTTGAGCCTGAAATGACCTTTGAGGAAGCAGTCAGAGTCATTGAAAAAGCGCAGAACGATATATTTGAGCATTCAAATATGGGCTCAATGGAAGCGGTTATGCTCAGACACCTTGCCATGAAATGCGGTCCCCGTTATACATATGAATGCATAACATTCTCTTATCATCCTCATTTCCCGATGCCGTATTACGGCGAAGAAATGAAAAAATCAAGCCGTGGATTCTGGTATAACAATGACGCTTCCGTTCAGCCGCTTTACCTGACGGTTATGCACAGAAGCTATGACAACGGACTTGATTTTAACTTTGAATACAGAATCGCAAACAATCCCGTGGATGAGCTTCATCATTTCTACGATAAAATGCTTGTCACATTCCTTTTGGGCATTGAAAACCCCGACATCAAAGTGTCTGAAATTCTTGCAAAAATCAAGAAAGATAAGGTGAAATAAAATGGAGAAAATTATCGAGATCCTTCTCAATTATGTCGAACCTGATAACGAGATAACCGAGGATACACTTATTAAAGGCGAACTTGGTCCTTCATCGTTCGATCTTGTGTGCATTGCCAACGATATTTACGAAGCATTCAAAGTTGAACTCTCGGCTGAGGATTTCAGACAGTATGAAACCGTCGGCAAACTTGCGGCATATATTGAAAAGCACAGCAAATAAACATAAAAAGAAAGCCCGCAAACGCTTTGAAAAATCTGCGTTTGCGGGCGATTTTTATTTCTTGTTTTTCTTTTCGGCTTTCTTTGCCGCTTTTTCAGCCTTGAGCTTTTCGCCGTAAGCCTTTTCTTCTGCTTTGATTCGCTCAGCTTCGGCGGCAGCCTCCGCCTGAGCCTTTTCGTGGCGAATCTTTGCCTCGTCATACATTGAAGCGATTTCGTCAAGGTGGCTGTAATTCTCGCTCTGAGTGAGCATGTTCTTTGCGCTGATATAGGGTTTTGCGGCTCTGTTATAAACAGAATTGTCGTTTGTAGCCTGCTTGATTTTGGCTTCAAGAGCTTTCTGCTCGGCTTTGATTGCCTTGATTTCGTTCATGAAGTCATTAACGGCAGCCTTGTCTTTTTCGTCTCTTGCTTTATAAAGCTTCTGATATGTAGCTTCAAGCTTTTCTGCAAGCTCGTCTTCCTGGCTGAAAAGAGATTCAAAAATGCTGACATCGAATTCCTTGATGCCCTTGGGGAAGTATTTCTTAGCGGCTTTCTGAGCGTAAGCGGTGTCTCTTGCTCTTGTGATTTCGGCTTTTCTGTATTCCTTTTCTTCGGGCGTGCCGCTCGGAAGAACCTTTGCCGCCGCAAGCTCGGATTTATCAAAGTTATATATGAATTCATAGCCTGCGTCAACTGCTTCACGGGCTTCCTTGAGCTGCATAATGCCCTCGGGAGTGTTGAAGCGGTTCATTTCTTTAACTACAAATTTTGAAATTTCAATGTTCTGATTGAATTCTATTGCCTCACGGTATTCTTTTTTGGCTTTCTTCTTGGCTTCTTTGCCTTTTGCGGATTTTTTGGCATGTTTATATTCCGCAATGTTTTTGGGCTGAGCGTCAACAAATTCCTGTGCCTCACGGATGGTTTCGATAGCTTCAACAAGATCCTTGTCTTTAAGAACACCGTTACCGTAGTCCTCAAAGAGTGCACGGATCTGAAGAACCTTTATCATGCCTCTCTGCTTGACCTCGGAAAGGTCATACCAGAAATAAGGCACAACATTCAGAAATGCGCCGATGACCGATGCGCCGATAAGAACTGCAAAAATGCTGACAAATGTTTCTCTGTGATAGAGAACGTTATAAACATTGTTGGGGTTATCGAGCGCACCCTCCTGAGCGATAATTGCGGGGAGAAGCTCCTGAAGCTTTGTTTGGTTAATGCCGACATATTCATAAATTGCGGGCAGAACGGAGCTTGTAACCATTGTTACTGCGCTGCCGATAAGACCGACTGCGGCAAACATTCCGTCGATTCTTTCGCCGGTGATGTATTGCTGATAGTCACGGATATCGCCGTTGAGGCTCGGAGTGAGAATGTGTGTAAACGAACCGACAAGGGCGTTCATCCACAGACAGCACATAACGAGCCAGATCATTACCGCAGGGTCGCTGTGCTTGACAATGGGATAAATCATTGCGATGAATATGATATTAAGAAGATTTGTGAAAACAAGCGTATTCTTTTTGCCTATGCGTCTTATTGAAATGGGAGCAAGCATCATGCCCCAAAGGGAAGCGTTGCCGTAAACCGTTGTGATGATCGCATATGCGGCGGGTGTGCAGGCGTGCTGATAGGTGTAAAGCCAACCGAGAATGTTGCCGTAAGCGCTTTCAAGGAAGCCGAGCCAGCCTGCAAGAGAAATAATCCAGAAATACTTATTTTTTGCAACCGCTCTGAGAGCGTCAATAAACTTTATCTGAACAACATGCGTTTTTGCCTGAACTATTTTTTCTTCGGTATTAACATAAATAATAAGGCTCAGGAAGAAGCCGAGAATAAGAATCGGCGGCCAGATGTAACGGTAAATTCTGATATCAAAGAGATTATCCGTTCCCGTTATCGCTTTGCCGAGCAGGGGAATGATTGCGCCGGTAATGGTCGGGGCAAGAGAGTCTGCAATGGCTCGGATTGAAGCGACATTTGAGCGCTCCTGAGTGTTGGGGGAAAGAACGACGATATAATTATCGTATGCGTCATAAAGAAAATTATAGAAGAATTGGAAACCGATGTTAAACAGCAGAACAACAACGCATTTAGTCAGCTGATTCATGTGCTCGTACGGCATCCAGAAATAGCCGATGGCAAGCACGATTGTCGGCAGACCCATTGAAATGATATACGGTCGGTATTTACCTTTTCTGCTTCGGGTGTTGTCGATTATGTAGGCTCTGAGCATTGTGAGCGGAAAGCTCGCAACAATGCTGAGAATGTAAATCGCATACATCGGCATGGGCTCAATGCCTATTGTGTTACCGATGAAAACATTACCCACGGCAATCATAACGCCCTGAATGCAGGTTATGATGAATTTAACGCCGATTCCGCCGCCTGCAAGTGCGGCGATTTCTTTGAAATTCATGTACTTGCCCAAGGGCGGGGTTTTCCAATAGGTCATAACCTTGGAAATACCGTTTTTGACGGTGCTGACTAAGTTCATGATAATCCTCCCTGAAACTGAAATTGAACATGAGGGGTTGAAAAGAGTCCGAAATCGGGCTTTTCCCGACATATAGATAATATTATAGCATAATAGACAAAAAAATCAAGACCGCAATTATATTTTAGTGTAGTATTGTTGAGATTGGAATAAAAAGTATCCGGGAGGATTTTCAAAATGATGAAATGCTGTGTGCCTGCGGCATGTTCCGGTAGGGGCGACCCGGCGTATGCCGTGACGGAGGATTGATATGCTGATTGATAAACGATTCTATCTGAAAACACGCAATATTCCGTAGGGAACGCTGTCCTCAGCGTTCCGGCTACTGTTGTCGCCTGAAAACGCATAAACTCACGAATCGTTAATCAAACTAAAAAGCACAAACCGTCAGAATGGCTTGTGCTTTTGGTAAATATATTACATTATATATTGGATTTTGAAACCGAGCCGAGCTCTGTCAGATAGCTTCGCATGGCGTCCATTCCGATGATTTTACTGTCCTGCATATTCCCTTTATCTTTGATGCCGTCTGTGTATCCGCAGATAACGACGGTGTATTCCCGGGCATCATCAAGATTTGCGTTGCCGTTAACCGTCAGAACATACGGAAATGTGTTTCCGTCGCCGAACAAATCGAAGCCCGTCACCGAAAGCTGTTTGATTTCCCGACCCGTCAGGACAAAGGTTTTTATTGTGTCAACCCAGCCGAGGGGGTTAACCGTGCTGATTATCTCATCGTTGACATGCCCTTTCCAAAGGCAACCGTTAACGCCGTATTCGTTTTCCTTTCCGTCATGATATGCTCCGAGGGAGATAAGAGAACAGTCTGCGCCTGCAGCTTTGGCAAATGCATTGCCCACAAGCCGTGCCGTTTCCTCCATTGTCAAATCTTCCGATACATATGCGCATGAATCGGTTCCGTTTTCAATTGAATCACGCAGTGCACGGTTCATTACGGCAATAACATTTTCTCCCGTTGATTTGCCTGCATACCATTTCAGACACTCGCTCCCGACGGGGACAATCAGATCCTCCCAGCCTGCATATGCAAGCGGTGCGCTGAACCCTGCATCAAGCATTTTGACAATCTCTTTGTATTCCTCGGCGGCGTTGTCTCCCTCTTCAAGCGTAAGCAATTGGCTTTTATTACCCGGGAGCAGTCTCTGTCCCTCCTCGGTGGAGATAAATTCCATGAACTTCAGTGCATCATGCAACTTTTGCTTGTTTTCGGGCTTTTCCAAGTTCGCATTAAGGCCGTAGTAGCATGCGGTTTTTGTGATATAGCGGTTGTTAGAGCCGTCCTCGCTCAGCCACGGCATTAAACCGTAACAGTCTCCGCTTCCGTCTCTGTTTTGTGAAAAGCGTAAGGTACCTCCGTAAATAAAAAATGCGGTGTTTCCTTCAAGAAATTCGGATTTTGCTTCACTTGCGGTTTTTTCAAAGCACTTTCCGTTGATCATTCCGAGATCAATCCACTTCTGCATGTATTCGATTGTGTCTTTCCATGCTTCGTCTGCGGTAACATTTCCGCTCAGAAAACTATCGATCCATTCAAGTCCCTCGGGCGTTCTCAGAAAAACCGTGTTGCCGAGATTGAAAAGAAATTGAAATCCGTTTCCCGTCAGCTCAAGAGAGGTTGCGGAAAGCTCGGCGTTTGCTGCTTTGATTTTCGGAGCAAGCTCCTCCAACTCACGAAAGCTTGAAGGCACTTTCCAGCCGTGCTTTTCAAAAAGAGTTTTGTTATAGTAAATTCCGTAAATCGAATAGTTGCACGGGAGCATATAAATAGAGCCGTCAATATTGCATTCATTCAATCGGGAAACCGCATATTTTGAGCTGAAATCATATCCCGAGAGATCTATCAGATATTTCTCCTGAAGCTCTTTATCGGGCAGGATATTGGCTGTGTAAATATCAGGAGCCTGCCCCGCTTCAAGAATTCTGTTAAGATAGCTTGTGGCATTTTTACCGCTGTAGCTGATAAACTGAAGATTAACCTCGGGATAAGCCTCCTTAAAGGCTTTTTCAAACTGTGTATAATCCTTGCGGGCGGTTAAAATTGTCAGAGGCTCATGTTCCGCTTCGGTTCGACCCGAGCAGGAGGAAAATGACAGACTGACAATTATTACTGCCAAAAGAAATGCGGCGATTTTTGTTATTTTCACACGAAAACACAACCTTATTTCAAGATTTTTACGAGATTCATATCGATTGTATTATTCATATTCTTTTCTGTATTTAGCCAGAGTTGAGACCAGCAGCTTTCCGTTAATCGGCTTTGAAAGATGCTCGTTCATTCCTGCGGCTGAGGTTTTCTGAACATCTTCCTCAAATGCGTTTGCCGTCATGGCTATTATGGGCACTCTGACGGCATCGGGGCGGCTGAGCGAGCGGATTTTTTCGGTAGCCTCCAGACCGTCCATAACAGGCATCATAACATCCATCAGAATTGCATCAATGCCGCCGATCTCGGAGCTTTCAAAGATTTTCAGCGCTTCTTCGCCGTTGCAGGCAACAGTAACCACCGCTTCCGCCTTCTTTAATACATGCTCTGCAATGTCTCTGTTGAGCAGATTATCCTCACAGAGCAGAATTTTCATGCCTTTAAGCGAAGCAGGGGGAAGCTGTTTTTCGGGATCGGTATGAACGGCAAAAGCGTTTCGGCTGATTGAGAACGGCAGGATGACGGTGAAGCGGCTTCCTTTGTTGACCTTGCTGATTATCTCAATCGTACCGCCCATTTTGTCAATCAGCTTTTTGGCAATTGACATTCCGAGCCCCGTGCCGTCGTTGTCCGTGCGGTATTGTCTGTTTTCTTGCCAGAACGGTTCGAAGATATGTTCAACGCATTCCTCGCTTATGCCGATGCCCGTGTCCTCGATAACAAACCGAAAGACTGCGGTTTCACCCTCGGATGAAATTTCCTCCGTTTCAAATGAGACGCTTCCGCCCTCGTTTGTGAATTTTACGGCATTGCCGAGAATGTTTATCAGCACTTTTCGCAAATAGAGGTCGCACCCGATAAGATACGGATGCTGTAAATCAACGCACTTATAAGTGAAACTGATATTTTTCTGCTTTGCGTAGCTTTTAATGATTGAACAGCATACGTCCGTGACCGTTCTGAGGTCAAATGTTTTTTCCGCAGGCTTCACCTGACCGCTTTCAAGACGGCTCATATCCAGAACATCATTTATCAGGGCGTTTAAATGATTGGATGCAGAATGAATATCCGAAAGGCAATTCCGAAGCTCATCGGTAAGATCGGGGCTTTCCTCAGCCCGTTCAATCATGCCGAGGATTCCGTTTAGAGGAGTTCTCAGATCGTGCGACATATGAGACAGAAATTCACTTTTCGCCAGATTTGCGCTGTTCGCTTCATCCGCCGCCTTTTTCAGCGCAGCATTCAGTTGTTTTTGTTGAGCTGCCCTGATACGCATGTTGACCGCAGAAACAAAGCAAAATATGATTATTGCGGCAACAAGAACGCCGATAACCGCCATAAGAATAATGCGTTGCATGGCTGCGCTCAGAAGATTTTCAGCTCCGCTTTGCATTTGCTCGGTCGGAACTATCAGCAGAACAATCCAGTCGGGCGTTCCGATAGGAGCCATTGAAACATAATAATTCTTGTTTTCATATTCAAATTCGAGGCTTTCACCCGTCGTGAAATAAAGACTATCTTTTAACTGCTCAAAGGTTTCTCCGTGAAGAAATGTGACATTTTCAAGAATCCTCAGAATATTTGCCGCTGTTTTAAAGTCTCCCGTGCTGTTTCGCCTGTAAATACTTCTTCCGTCGGTGCGGATGATAAAGAAATCGGCATATCCGTCAAATCCTGAGCAGGAAAAAGCAGAGGTGTAAACCTCAGGCGGCAGAATCATGGCTGTGTGCGTTATCTCTGTACCGTCATTAAGAATCAAAGGAGTATCGAGGCGGCGAAGAAAAATCATATATTCTTTGTTGCTGTCAAAGGTGACGGATGTAATAACAACCTGCCGATCATCAGCAGATTTCTTCAGTAATTCAATATTTTTGAATAAACCGACATTGCCGTTGGAGAGATAGTAGTTTGTCCGTGAATCCAACAGCATCAAATAATATTTGTGATTGTATACTCCGCTTTCCGCCTCCGAGATCAGAGCGGGGAGGCTCTCTTTGCTTTCAATATCCGTTGAAAGAATGTGTGAGAATGCGGCGTCTGCCACACTCCACGAGTAGTTGCAGGTTGTGTTGACTGTTTTTGCAACCTGCTCCGAAACCTCGTTCAGACTTTTGCGGCGCTCGGCATACATTTCATCACTGACCGATTTAAAAAGAGATAAGGCGATTGACGCGCAAGAGGCAAACAGTATGGCTATAATTAATATGCCGACGGTGATTGACGCTCTGCTGTGCTTTCGGGCTTTTGCTCCCTTCATTTATTATCACACCAGACTCCGGGTTTATTGTTATTTGGAGAAATGCTTTGCTTTTCTTTATATTCCAGGAATTGCTTTTGAATATCCTTTTTGCTTTTTTGGCGGATCAGCACCTCATCTCCGCTCTGAAGATGAAATACATCATCTGCTTCTCTGACATAATTCATGTTAACAAGATAGCTCTGATGACAGCGCAGAAAACGGGGGTCATTCAGTTCTTCTTCAATTTGCGTGAGCTTTTTATAAATGACATACTCACGGTTTTCCGTTCGGTGCAGAATACATTTTGTGTTATCGCTTTCAACAAACATAATTTCATTGAGCGGAATATATACAATCCTCGATTTTTGCTTTATCTGATAACTGTCGCACTGATATTCGGGCAGGAATCTGTCGAGCGTGCGCCTGATGTCATCGGAGCTGTACGGCTTAAGAATATATCCCGAAGCAAAAACATTATAGCTTTCAAGCGCATAATCGCCGGAGACGGTGCAGAAAATTATTTTTCCCTTGTATGAAAAGTCTCTCAGCTTTTGTGCGATGCTCATTCCGAAAGAATCACCCATGAACAAATCAAGAAAAATGATGTCGTAATTTATACCCTCGGTAACATCATAATAAAGGCTGTTGCCACGGTCATAGAGCGTGAATTCGCACCGAACCGAGGTTTCGGAGAAATATTTTTGAAGGAGCGTATGCAAAAGCTCACGCTCTATGTCATTGTCATCGCAGATTGCCAAACGCATGAAGAAACCAGATTCCTTTCCGGACTTCAGTTTGCTGCACTATAGTAACGAAAAAATACGGATCGCTATGCTTTTGCTATGTACAGCTCGTCCTCTATTATTTCGCACAGGTGAATCGGCTCAACATGCTGCTGATTGAGCTTGTCTGCCAATGCCCTCAGCCAGACGATGTTGTCGGATATGCCATAGACGCATTTGACAACATCAAGCAGACCGCCGCTTAATATGCAGGCGCAAATGCCGTATTTGCCGTTTCCGAGTGCTTTTGCCTCATCTTTGAATACAAAATAATTAATCAAAAAATGACCTCCATTTCTTTTGAATCCGAAAATTTAACCCTCTAAATGTATTCTGTGCTCTGCCACGATTTATTTCCTGCGTGACATTATATCAGAAACAGACAAACAGAACACAAAAATATGAATTCGGCACAAAAAATAAGGAAATCGGTCATTTTTTTGATAGCAACCGAAAAACTCAGTTGCATTTTTTGAAGTTGTTTATTGCGGCAATCACACCGCAGTATTCCGCTTCAAGCTGTTTCAGGAGCGAATCCGGCGGGCTGATTCCCGCACGCAGGTTTTCGCAAACCGCTCCGCTGACATTGCCGAGCCGTGTTAATCCGAGGCTCAGACTGACGCCTTTTAAAGTATGCGACGCACGGAATGCGCTTTGAATGTCGTTTTCGCTCAAGTTCTGAATCAGTTGAGAGTAGGAGGGATCGTCAGCGAAAGCGATTATGAAATGTTCTGCGGTTTCGGGATCGCCCAACCGCTCCAGCACATCGTTAAGATCGCCTCCGAGAGCTTCATACAGTTCGGATAATGTCATTTTTCATCACCGTTCCGATTGTTAAAACTTGGATTTTTTGCTTCTTTTCCCATATTATAACATTTTCTTTTTGACTTTTCAACATTAAGACGGCAGTTTCTTTGAATGCAACTGCTTTTCATTTTTGATTGAAAAGTGAAGAA
>JAEDKI010000078.1 GCA_016295895.1 Clostridiaceae bacterium
CGATGCAAGCCATTTTTGGTTAAAGCAAAAATACCTTTGCAAGTGCAAAGTAAATTGAAAGCGTTATCATGTCAAGCAATGTTGAAATCAGCGGGCCTGCCATGAGGGCGGGGTCAAGCCTTATCAGCTTTGCCAGAATCGGCAGAGAACAGCCGATAAGCTTTGCAACGATAACCGCAAAGAACATTGCGAGCGACACAACAAAATAAACATCAAGCGTTCCGTCGCAGAAAAGATACATTCGCCCGATATTCGCAATTCCGAGAACAAGGCCGCATATCGCCGCAACTCTCAGCTCTTTGAACACAACCCTGAAATAATCCCGAAGCTCGATTTCTCCGACTGCAAGTCCACGGATCATAAGGGTTGATATCTGCTGACCTGCGTTTCCGCTCGTTCCCATGAGCATGGGCATTGAAGCGGTCAGCGCAACAAAGCCCGAAAGCAGGGTTTCATAGCCCTCAACGATTTTGCCCGTGAATGTGCCCGAAATCATGAGAATCAACAGCCACGGTATTCTGTTTTTGGCAAGCCTGAACACGCCCGTTTTGAGGTATTCGTTATCTGACGGCGCAAGAGACGCCATCTTTTCAAAGTCCTCGGTGGTTTCTTCTTCGATAACATCAACGATATCGTCAACCGTGATGATGCCGACAAGTCTGTTTTCGTTGTCAACAACGGGAACGCTCAAAAGGTCGTATTTTTTAACGATATCCGCAACTTCTTCACGGTCGTCAAGGGTGTTGACCGAGATAAGCTGGGCATCGTCCTCCATAATATCGCCGACAAGCTCGTTTTCGTCGCAGAGCAGGAGCGAAAGCAGCGGAATGCTGCCGAGCAGATGCCGCTCTCTGTCGGTGCAGTAGCAGGTGTAGACAGTTTCTTTGTCTACGCCTGTTTTTCTTATCTGCTCGATTGCCTGGGCGGCGGTGAAGCTCGTGTGAAGCTGAACCATTTCAATGGTCATTATGCTCCCCGCACAGTCCTCGGGGTATTTCAGAAATCTGTTTATCAGCTTGCGTGCTTCGGGGGCGGAGTGGGCAAGCACTCTCGTGACGACATTTGCGGGAACCTCCTCAAGGAAGTCAACCGTATCGTCAAGAAACATTTCGTCAAGCAGGCGTTCAAGCTCGGCATCGTTAATCATTCTGACAAGCTCCGCCTGAGTGTCGGTTTCAAGATAAGCAAAAACCTCTGCCGATATATCCTTTGGCAGAACTCTGAAAACGGGCAGACGGTCCGACTGCTCGATTTCTTCAATAATCTGGGCGATATCAACAACATTAAGCTCCGTCAGAAGCTCACGCAAGGCCGATATTTCTCCCTTTTGGATTAGCTCGTTAATCTGTTCAAGCAAAAGCTCGATATTTTCCATAAAAAAAGCGTCTCCTTTCAGCGGCGGAAATTTCCGCTTGCCGCAGGACGACGCAAACCAAACAAAAGCGATTTACTTTTCGGAAGAAAAATCACTTGACAAGGCAAACCCGCCCAACGGCAAATATCAAATTTTTCATTCTACTTCGAGGGTTGGGTATGTCGGGACCTGCCAAGGTAATTCACCACTCAATCAAAAAATTTTTACGCTTTTAATGTTACACCCAAAAGCCCATGAAGTCAAGCAAAAAACCAAAAAAATACGAAAATTTGTTATATTTGAGAAAAATCGGTAAAAACAGGCATCTACAGTCAATTTTGGGCAAAATACGGGCGATTTCGCCGCTATATTTCATTTTCGACATTAAAACACTTCACCTTTTCAGGTGAAAAAAAGCGGCAGTTCAGCCTTAGGGTGAGAGATGTTTCTCTCGGAAAGGAGTTGGTCGGTTGAAAAACGGATTGACCGAAAAGGAAAAGCTCTTTTGCGCCTACTATGCCGACGGCGGAGACGCAAGGGGATGTGCGGCAAGGGCGGGCTATTCGCTTTCGCCCCAGAGGAGCGCCGCAAGATTGCTCGCAAGAGAAGATATCCGTGCGGAAATATCACGGCTTGAAAAAGAAAAGCTGTCTGCTCTCTCGGTTGAAAAAGGGCTTTGCCGCCTTGCATTCGGCTCGCCTGCCGACGCAATAAAGCTCATGCTCAGCGAAGAAACGCTTACGGCGCAGGAAATCGAAAAGCTTGATCTTTTCAATGTTTCGGATATCAAACGCCCCAAGGGCGGCGGGCTTGAAATCAAATTTTTTGACAGGCTCAAAGCCCTTGAGCGCCTCAGCGCTCTCGGAGCAAACGCCGAAAATCCTCAGAGCAGTTTCATTGACGCACTTTCTCAGGGCGCAAAGCTGCTCGGGCAGGAGGAGGACTCTTAAGCTTGGGTTCAGTCAGCAAAAAGCCTTCATTTACTCCGTTTTCAAAAAAGCAGATGAAAGTTCTCTGCTGGTGGATGCCCGAAAGCCCTTTCAGCTCTTATGACGCCGTTATCTGCGACGGCGCAGTCCGCTCCGGCAAGACGCTGTGCATGTCGGTTTCGTTTGTCGCATGGGCTTTTTCGGCGTTCTCGGACTGCTCGTTTGCCCTGTGCGGAAAAACCATAGCTTCACTGCGGCGAAATGTCGTTACGGTCATTCTGCCCGTTTTGCGTGAGCTCGGCTTTGAATGCAATGAAAAATATTCACGCAACCTTATCGAAATATCCTACGGCGGAGCGGTTAACCGCTTTTATCTGTTCGGCGGCAAGGATGAGGGCTCGGCTGCGCTGATTCAGGGCATGACCCTTGCAGGCGTTCTTCTCGACGAGGTAACGCTCATGCCCCGCTCATTCGTTGAGCAGGCTCTTGCCCGATGCTCCGTTGAGGGTTCAAAGCTGTGGTTCAACTGCAATCCGGAGCATCCGATGCATTGGTTTCACGAGGAATGGATTAAAAAATGCGATGAAAAAAACTGTCTCTATCTCCATTTCACGATGAAAGACAATCCCTCGCTGACTCCGTCGATAATCCGCCGCTATGAACGGCTCTATTCGGGAGCGTTCTATGAACGGTTCGTTCTCGGCAAATGGGTTGCGGCTCAGGGCTGTGTTTATCCGATGTTTTCGCAGGCAAAGCATGTTGTTCAGCCGCCGGACAGCTTTGAAAAATACTATATTTCCTGCGATTACGGAACGGTGAACCCCTCCTCGTTCGGGCTTTGGGGCAAAAACGGCGGAAAGTGGTTCAGAATCAAAGAATACTATTTTGATTCACGAACCGAGGGCAGGCAGAAAACGGACAGCGAGCATTATGCTTCGCTCCGGGAGCTTGCGGACGGGCTGAAAATCGAAGCGGTAATCGTTGACCCGTCGGCGGCAAGCTTCATCGAATGTATCCGGCGTGACGGCATTTTCAGAGTAATTCCCGCAAAGAACGATGTAATTGACGGAATCAGGCGGGTTTCGGACTGTCTGAAAGACGGCTCTGTTCTGTTTTCCCCCGAATGCAGGGCTTCTATCCGTGAATTCGGGCTTTACCGTTGGGAGGAAAACTCCGCAAAGGATTCGGTCAGAAAAGAAAACGACCACGCAATGGACGATATCCGTTATTTTGTTTCGACCGTGCTTGCACGGGATGACGGCGGCGGATTTTTTGCCGTTGCCGCAAAAAGAAATTAAGGGGGTGATTAAAAATGGGATTATTTAAGAGAAAAATCAATTCGAGAATTTCCGCTCCCGTAACTCAGCCGCAGAGCCGACGGGCTTTCGGGATTCTTGACGGCTATGTGCCTCTCGGCGCACCTCAGACCAAGCTTTATTATGCCCTGCGGGAAGCCGTTCCCGTCATTGATGCGGCGATTTTCAAGATAGTCCGCCTGACGGGAGGCTTTGAAGTCAGATGCTCCGACTCTGCGGCGCAGGCTGAGCTTGATTCATTCGTTCGTAATGTTCCCGTCGGCGGCAACCGTCAGGGGCTGTCGGCTTTTGTCTCAAGCTATTTTGAACAGCTTCTGACCTGCGGAACGGCTCTGGGCGAAATAGTCACGGACTCCGAGGGTAATCCGAGGGCGCTGTTCAATGCGCCGCTTGACGGCATTGAACTCAAACGCAGTAAAAACGGCTTTGACATTGATATTTATATCCGTAACGGAGCGGAACTCGGAAAAGCTCCGAGGCAGGAAATGTGCCTTCTGAGCGTTCTGAACCCCGAACCGGGTTCGCTCACGGGCTGTTCATTGCTCAAAGGTCTGCCGTTTGTCAGCTCCGTGCTTATCAGAATATTTGAAAGCATCGGCGCAAATTGGGAGAGGGTCGGCAACCTGAGATTTGCCGTCACCTATAATCCGAAAAACGACACGGTTGACAGAGCCTACGCCAAGGACAGAGCGATGCAGGTTGCCCGTGAATGGAGCGAGGCGATGAAAAGCGGCTCGGAAATACGGGATTTTGTTGCTGTCGGCGATGTTCAGATTAAGGTCATCGGCGCAGACAATCAGATTCTTGACAGCGAAGTGCCCGTTCGTCAGATACTCGAACAAATCGTCGCAAAAACGGGGCTTCCGCCCTTTATGCTCGGCCTTTCATGGTCAAGCACGGAGAGAATGTCGTCTCAGCAGGCGGACGCTCTGACGAGCGAGCTTGAGGCATACCGCCGCATTCTCAGCCCCGTAATCGAAAAAATCTGCACGGTTTTTCTCAGAAGCTCGGGCTTCTGCTGCAATGCAGAGGTTGTCTGGGACGATATCACGCTTCAGGACGAGGTTGAGCAGAGTAAGGCTATGCTCTACCGTGCACAGGCGGAAAAAATAATGAAAGGGGAATAATTACGAAAACCAATGAAACCGGCTCTCTGCCCGAAAACGAGCTTGAGCTCATCGGGCAGTTTGCAAGAAAAAAGCTCTCTGAGGACGAGCTTTACACATTTTCACTCATTCTCTGCGACAACGAAATTGACAGAGACAACGAAAAATTCACCGTTTCGGCGCTCAATTCGCTTGCAAAGCTTTTTGTCGGCAAAACGGGAATATTTGATCACAACATGAAAAGCAAGGATCAGACGGCAAGAATCTATTCCGCCGAGGTCGTCACGGATAAAAGCCGCAAGACCTCAGACGGCGAGGATTACACCTATATCCGTGCAAAGGCTTATATGGTCAGAACCGAGAAAAACAAGGATCTGATTGCCGAAATCGATGCGGGAATCAAGAAAGAAACCAGCGTGGGCTGTTCGGTCAGAGATATAAGCTGTTCAATCTGCGGCAGGAACATAAAAACCGAGGGCTGTGAGCACCAAAAGGGCAAAACCTACGGCGGTAAGCTCTGCTGTTATCTGCTTTCTGACCCCGCCGACGCATATGAATGGTCGTTTGTCGCCGTTCCCGCTCAGAAAAATGCGGGGGTTATCAAATCGTTCAGCTTCGGTTCGGAAAGCGGAACGAAAAAGCTTGAAGAATGGGCAAACGAATACAAAAACGAGCTGAAATCGGATATTATCCGCTGTGCCTGCACGGTTCTGCCCGAAATCAAAAGCTCTCTGCTCGGTGAAATATGCGATTCTCTGCCGCTCGGCTCTCTCAAAGAAATGAGAAGCGCATTTCTTGCAAACGCCCGCAAAAACCTGCCCGTTGCAAGGCAGCTTGCCGCCCCCGAATCGGACGGCGAAAATGAAAACTCGGAATATAAAATTTAAGGAGGACTTTAAAAATGTCAGTATCATTCAAAGGATTCAACGAAAACATCATTACATTCAATGCCGAAAACGGCATTGCGTCGGGCAGCGCCGTCAAAATGAGCGGTTCGGGCACGGTTTCCGCCTGCTCTGACGGCGACGTCTTCTGCGGCTTTGCGGTTGACTGCGGCTCGGGCTATGCCGCCGTTCAGCTCTGCGGAGCGGTGACGGCGAATTACAGCGGTACGGCTCCCGCAGTCGGCTATTCAGCTCTCGTTTCCGACGGCTCGGGCGTTAAAGCGTCCGAAAGCGGCAGAGAATACCTTGTTGTTGCGGTTGACGAAAGTGCCGGAACCGTAACCTTTATTATGTAACCGAAAGGAGAAAACAATATGTCAAACTATGATAACATAAAGCTTGAAAAGGGGCTTTACGCCTCGGGCAATTTCACAAAGGCTCTTGAAAGTCTTGACCCCAACGAAAATTACAAGGGCACTTCCCTTGAGGGGCTTGACGCTTATCAGCGTCAGCTCAAACGCTTCGGCATCAGAGTCGGCGGCTCCGGAAGCGATGTTGTGGACAAGTTTTTCAAGACCTCCGACAGCGCCGTGCTGTTCCCCGAATACGTTTCAAGAGCCGTCAGGCAGGGTCTTGAGCAGGCGGATATCCTGCCCGGAATCGTTGCATCAACAACCGTTATCGACGGCATGGATTACCGCTCGATAAGCTCCGTTCCCACCGAGGACGAAAAGGAACTTAAAGTTGTCGGCGAGGGTGCATTCATCCCCGAAACAAGCATCCGCACAAAGGAAAATCTCGTTAAGCTCAGAAAGAGAGGCAGAAGCCTTGTTGCTTCCTACGAAGCTATAAGATTCCAGCGCCTTGACCTTTTCACCGTCACTCTCAGGCAGATTGGCGCATACATTGCAAGAACCCTGCTCAAGGATGCAATTGATGTGCTTGAAAACGGAGACGGCAACGGCAACGCCGCCGAGGTAGTCAACTGCGCCGCTTCGGGAACGCTTGCTTATTCAGACCTTGTTAATTTTTGGAACGGCTTCGACCCCTATGAGCTGAACACAGTCATTGCCGAACCTGCCGTTATGGCTAAGCTTCTCGGCATGGAGCAGTTCAGAGACGCCGCCGCAGGGCTTAACTTCCACGGCAAGGGCGACATGATAACTCCCCTGGGTGCAAAGCTTCTCAAATCCCCTGCCGTTTCAAGCGGCACTCTCATCGGCATTGACAAGAGCGCAGCCCTTGAAATGGTCAAGGCGGGCGAAATCATGACGGAATATGACAAGCTCATTGACCGCCAGCTTGAAAGAGCGGTAATAAGCTGCACGGCGGGCTTTGCAAAAATTTTTGACGGTGCATCAAAGGTGCTTTCCGTCTGACGGAGGGATTTGCATTGATTGACACCCTCAGCATTCTCTCAACCTTGCGTGACCTTTATTCTCCCGAGGAGAGCGACGCCGAGCTTGTTCCTCTCTGCACGGCGGCGGCAAAGGAGCTTTCGCCCCGAATCAGACAGCAGGCGGATCTCAGCGATTTCCGCCTTATCAATGCGGCGGCGGCAACGGTCAACTACCGCCTTTGCCTGAAAAAGCTCAACTCCGCTCAGGGAGTAACCTCGTTCAAGGCGGGCGATGTCACCGTCAGCGTTTCGCCGTCGGTTCTGTTGGAGCGTGCGGAAAAAGAAAAAAGCGAAGCGCTCCTGCTTGCTCTGCCCTTGCTGAACGATGACGAATTTGTTTTCAGGCAGGTGTGCATATGAAAATCACACCTATTTTTGAAGCCTACGGCAGACCCTGCGCCTTCCATTCGGCGCAGGGCGAGCCGACCGCCGGAATGAAAGCGTTCATCAGCCCGCTGAGATATAAGAATAAAATGTATCTCTACGGAGTCAACACCGAAATCGGCTATAATTCGCAGGGACATTATCTGTATATAGGTCCTCCCGACCCCGACCTGACCGCCGCCGCTGACGGCGAATACATCTCCTGCATGGGCGAAAAATACCGAATCGACAGAGCCGAAAAGGTATACAGAGGCAGCGAGGTATTCTATATTTGGGCGATAATCAGGGTTATCGTTGAAACAGATTGAAAGGAATGATTAAAAATGAGCGAAATCAGCGCCCTGCCGTCAAACATCGTTGCTTGGCTGAAGGGCAGAGACGAGCTTTCCGATATAAGATTTCTGACCGAATTCCCGCCGATTAAAAAAGCCGTTCCGCTCAGGCATACGACCGTTGCGGTCGGCATCGGGAGCATGGAAATTGTTGATTCCTTTACCGAAAATGACGAGGGCGTGCTTGTTGAAAATGAGTATTGCAGGCAGGCAAAAATCAGGCTTCGCCTGTCAATTCACGCTCCGTTTTCTTCGGGCGGCGAAGCGTGCCATTCGGCGTTCACCGACATTATAGACTGCCTTACCTTCGATTCGGGGCTTGATATTCTCGAATCGGGCTGTGAAAGCATCGTTGCCGACAGAGACACAGACGCTTTTGTCCTCACCGCATGGGCAACGGTCAACGCATCGCTCTGCCCTGCTCAGAGCGGTTCGCTCGACTTCCCGTCATTCATCAGCAAGGAGCTTCTCTGCGGCAGTCACATAAACGACGGAAGCATTCATCTTTCCGCCGAACAGCAGACCTTTCTGCATGAGCCGTTCATATGCGGAACATATTTCGGAACGGGCGAAGCAACAAAAAGCTTTTCGCTCGGCTTTGCACCGAGCGTAGTTATCGTTATCGGCAACGGTCTGCCGCTGATGTATGTCAACCATGCCGCAGGCAAAAACTACGCTCTGAGCGCTGTCGGGCTGAGAGACGGCTCATCTCTCGGAATCGAGCTTTCATCAAACGG
>JAEDKI010000079.1 GCA_016295895.1 Clostridiaceae bacterium
AAAGAAAAAGCCGAGGCTTTTTGAGCCTCGGATTTTTCTCGTATAAAACGGGGGGGACAAAAGATGGTAGTGGTCAAATTATTTGGAAGCCTGTTTGGAATACTTTTTGAGATAAATAACTCTCATAAGCAGAGCCTCAACAGGGTTGATCGCCTTCGCCTTGCCGAAAACCTTGGTGGTCAGCAGGGTAAGGCAGCTTTTGCTCATAATCATATCGACCGCCTGAGCGTCGCCCTCAACGGAGCCGCAGCAAAGTGCGCCATTGTCCTTAATCAAGACTGCGTTTTTGCCCTTGATGGCCTTAGCGCATTTCTCGGGCGAAGCAACCTTGATTCTGGTGCCGCAGATCTGAGCAAAATCATCAAGCAGAGGCTTCATAGTCTTATTGAGCCTTGAAACGGCAACAACCTCGCTTGAAGTGTTGTGAATTATATAGTTGAAAGAGGGGCAGGCAAGATAAATGTCTCTGTGAGCCTTTGCGATGTCATCAAGAGCATTTTCAGCCGCTCCGCTGTTGAGATCCATTGAAACCTCGGAGCCGTCAGCCTTGTTTTTGAAGACTATTTCTCCGCTGTCTCTGTCGCACTTACTATTATACAGCAATGCTTCATCAATTTCAACAGTTTTTTTAGAATTTGTGAGCTTATCGGCAATTTCTGAACAGAAACCGTCAAGGTTGTCTGACTTTATTCCGAGTTTGCTTTTCGCAGATTCAAGAATATGCTCCGTGCATACCTTTTCGAGCGAATTTGCAACCTGAAATGCCTCTTCGCTGTCTTTGCCGAAGCAAAGTGCGCCGTGGTGAGCCATGATAACGGCCTTTGACGGGCTGAGTCTGAGAGCCTTTGTTACGCCCTTTTTCAGCTTCTTCGTGCCGGGCAGGCCGTAAGAGCCGAGAAGGATTTTGCTGCCGATAAGCTTTTCTGCTTCGCCCGTAACCTTTTCGATTCCGGTTGAAAGCGCACTTATTGCGGAAGCAACCTTCTGATGGGTGTGAATAACAAAGTTTGCTTCGGGATATTCCTTATAAACCTCGGCGTGAATGCCTTTCTCCGAGGAGGGCTTGACATTGCCGCCCCACTCAAGAGTATTGATTGCAACCTCAACGATATCGTCGGGAGTCAGGCCGATATAAGGCTTGCCGCTCGGAGTGATAACAAAGGTTTTGTCGTCAACACGGCAGCTGACATTGCCCCATGTTCTTGCGATAAGCCCTGTCTCAACCAATCTTTCGCCGGCTTCGATAACCAGCTTTTTTGCAGTTAAAACATCCATATTCATCAACCCTTAATCTTATTTCTCAAGGCAGACAACATGGTCAAATACTCTGTCAAATGCGGCGAGAGCCTCGTCAATCATTTCGGGAGTATATGCTGCGCTTGTGTAGAGACGGCTGCCAGCAAGAGTTACAAGGCCTTCTGCCATGTAAGCTGCGCCCATGTGAGTCATTTCTTTCTTTCTTGCCGAGGTCTCGTTGAGAACCTTGGGAATGCCCCACGGCTTGCTCCAATTGATTGAGAAGTGCATTGTGCCGACGGTTTCAAGATGGCAGATTGAGCCCTGATTGAATGCAACGAAGGGAAGATTGTGCTTCTTGATGAGTTCCTGAAGGCCTGCGGTGATTCTGTCGCCCATCTGAGCTGCCTTGTAGCAAGCGTCTGCTTTTTCCATTTCTTCAAGCATTGTGTAGCCTGCAACGCAGCTGAGCGGGTTAGCAGTCATTGTGCCGCCGCAGAAAGCTTTCTTGATCTTCTTGCCGGTATCGTCAAGGCCTGCGCCGAGATACTTCATGTATTCTCTCTTGCCGCCGAGTCCGCCTGCTCCGGGATATCCGCCTGCAATAACCTTGCCGAATACGGTCAGGTCGGGCGAAACGCCGAAGTAGCCCTGTGCGCCGTTCATGCTGACACGGAAAGCGGTAACAACCTCATCGAAGATAAGAAGTGCGCCGTACTTGCGGCAAAGGGTCTCAACGCCCTTGCAGAAATTCTTGTCAACGGGTCTTGTGCCGCTCTCGGGGCCGACGGGTTCAAGCATAACAGCCGCTGTGCCGCCCTTGAGCTTGTTTGCACGAAGCTTTCTTTCAAGGTCGTTAAGGTCGCCGGGGAAGAATTCCTCGGTATCCTTGAAGCAGAAATGAGGAACGCCTGTTGCCTGAGTCCACTTTGAGCCGGGAACACGGATGCCGTAGCCGAGCTGATCGCTCCAGCCGTGGTATGCGCCGCCCATTTTAAGAATCTTCTTCTTGCCTGTTGCAAGGCGGGCAACACGGATAGCGGTCATGCATGCCTCTGTGCCCGAACCGAGCATACGGAACATGTCAACATTGGGGATAAGGTCGGCAATCTTCTTGCCGAGTTTATACTCATATTCATGGAAAAGTCCTGTTGAAGGTCCGCAGGTGTTGAGAAGCTCAATAACCTTTTCACGGACTGCAGGGGGATTGCTGCCCAGAACGGTGGGGCCGCCTGCCTGAAGGAAGTCAAAATATCTGTTGCCGTCGATATCGTAAAGATATGCGCCCTCAGCCTTTGTGAAAACAAGGGGGAACGGATAGTTGAAAGCAAGGTTATGCTGAACTCCGCCGGGGATAACCTGCTTAGCTTCTTCAATCATTACCTTTGACTTCGCACACTTCTTGTTGAAATAGTTCTCCTCGTAGTCTTTGAGAGCCTCAGGGCTGATTGAATACATGGGCTTTTTGATAAGCTCATCAAGCTGCTTCGTGACCGCCTGAGCGTCGGGGTAAGTAATAATTCCGTGGTTTGACATTTTGAATTCCTCCTTAACAATATTTTATATAAAAATATTAATAACCTAAGTCTTTAAAAAATATTATAACACGGCTATTTTGATTATTCAATAGTACATTTTCCGACAAATTAATCAATTTGTCTTATTCCAAGCCGAGTTTTTTTGCCATCTCGGAAGTTTTGAGCTCCAGAAGCTTTGAAACGCCCTTTTCCTGCATTGTTACGCCGTAGAGCATATCCGCTTCGTCCATGGTGCCACGCCTGTGGGTGATAAGTATGAACTGCGTTCTGTCGGTCATGCTTCTGACATATGAAGCATATCGGCTGACATTGACATCGTCAAGAGCCGCCTCAACCTCATCGAAAATGCAGAACGGAGCAGGGTTGACCTTCTGGATTGCAAACAGCAGAGCAATGGCGGCAAGTCCCTTTTCTCCGCCTGAAAGCAGGTCGATATTCTGAACATTCTTTCCGGGCGGCTGAACCCTGATGTTGATGTTGCATTCAAGCACATCCTGCGGGTCGTCAAGCACAAGCTCAGCCCGTCCGCCGTCAAACAAATCCTTGAAGGTTTCGCCGAAATTGTTGTTGATTCGTCTGAACTGCTCTCTGAATCTCTCAGCCATTTTGCCTGTCAGCTCTTCGATGAGCTTCGTCAGCTCCTCTTTGGATTTCTCGATGTCGCTTATCTGACCGCTCATGTATTCGTATCTGCCGGAAACCTCTTTGTATTCCTCGATTGCTCCGACATTGACGCTGCCCAAAGCCCTGATTTTATTTTTAATCTCCTGCAGCGAACGCTGAGCCTTCGGAATATCGTCAAGAACGATATTCATTTCCGCCGCCTCTCTGAGAGAAAGCTGATACTCGTCATAGAGCTTGTTCTGCGCCGTTTCAAGCTCTTTCTGCATTGAATCACGGCGCTCCTCAAGCCTTGCAAGCTCGCCGCCGAGCTTTTCTCTGTCGGCAGTCATTTCACGCTCTTTTATGCGCAGGGAAGTGCTCTGCGCCTCGCCCTGAGTTCGCTTTTCAATAAGATTTTCAATCTGTTTTTCCGTATTAACGGCATTTTCACGCAGATAAACCGCCTTATCCTCAAGAGCCTTGATGTTGGCAAGAATTTCTTCGTTCTGTTGCTTTATCTGCCCGATTTCTTCGTTGAGCTTGTCGGCTCTGCGGTTAAAATTCTCTCTGCGCTCGATACAGCCCGCTATCGTTTCGTTATCTGCTTCGATATCCTTATGCAGGGCAACGATTTCAAGGTTCAGGCCGTTCTGAATCCCCGATGATTCTTCACGGAGCCTGTCGATTGATTCACGCTCCGCATTCAGCTCGCTGAGCATTTCTCCGAGCCTGTCGCTTTTCGCCGTTACTTCTTCAATTTCCGCCTGAGCCTTTTCTTCCTCGGCAAGGGACTCGGCGATTCTCGCCTTTGCCCTCTCTTTTTCTTCTTCAAGCTCGCCGATATGACCCTTTGCGGCAGAATATCTGTCCTTGACAAGATTCAGCGCACTCTCGGCTCTGATTATATCCTCCTGCGACTTCATCAGCTCGGCTTCGCTCGCTTCAAGCTCCGCTCTGACCTGAGCCAGCTCCTCGGAAAGAGTCTTAAAGCTCTCGTTTCTTTCGGAATACTGCTTTTCAAGAACGGCAACCTTTTCACGCAGGCTTTCAATCTCCGTCGTTCTGCTCAGGAATCCCGCTCCCGAGCCTCTTGAACCGCCCGTCATTGAGCCGCCTGCGTTGAGCACCTGACCGTCAAGGGTGACTATCTTGAAGCGGTAGGAATATTTTTTCGCCATGGCAATGCCGTTGTCGATATTATCAACAACCGCCGTTCTGCCGAGCAGAGAGCCTATGATTTCGCCGTATTTCGGGTCAAAATCAAGGAGTCTGTCCGCCATATCAACAAAGCCCTCGCAGTTTTCAAGCCCCTTTTCGGTGAAAGGTCTTGATTTAACCGAGGTCAGCGGCAGAAAGGTTGCTCTGCCCGCTCTGTTTTCTTTCAGGAAATTAATCGCCCTTTTTGCGGTGTTTTCATCGTCGGTAACGATATTCTGAATCGCCGCACCGAGAGCAGTCTCAACCGCAACCGCATATTCGGCAGGGGCGGAAATGAGCTGAGAAAGCGTTCCGTGAACGCCTCTTATTGCGCCTCTTTTGGCTTCTTTTATGACCTTCTGAACGCTTCCCGCATAGCCGTCAAGGTTCTTTTCAAGGTCATCAAGCATCTTGATTCTTGCGTTTTTCTGATATATGTCAAGATTTATCGCTTCAAGCTCCTTGCGGAGCTTTTCTTCTTTTCCGCTTCTTGATTCGATTATCATGCGGTAGCCGTCAAGCGAATTTTCAAACTCCGCCGCCTCGGTTTTAAGACGGTCAAGCTCCTTTTCGGCTTCGGCTTTTTCTTTTTCAAGGGCGTCGATAACTCCGCCTCTGGATTCGATAACCTCGTCAATATTTTCTATTCTCGCACTAAGCTCTCTGCGGGCGGATTCCGTGGTTGATTTTTCAACCCTCAAATCCGCAAGTCTGAGAGCCAAAGCCGTTAATTCATCGCTGATTTCACGGGATTTTTCGGAGTTTTCGCTGTTCTGACCAAGCAGGTCATTCAATCTTTGAAGCTCATCGGCAAGAGCCTGCTTCTTCTGAGAGATAACGGCTTCTTTTTCGGAAATATCTTTCTGCGCCTGCTCAATCTGAGCGTCAATTTCGGCAACGGAGCTTGCGCTCTCGCCCATGTCGCCGCTGATTCGCTCTATCGTCTGCTCGTTATGCTCGATTGTGTTCTTTTCAACGGCAATCTGACCGCCGATAACCGCCGCTTCCTCCTCGCCCTCGGAAACACTGCGGCGCAGGCGTTCAATTTCAAGGGTAATATCCTGACCCTCTTTTATCGCCTTTTCAATCTGCGCTTCAAGCTCTGAAAGCTCGTTTTCCGTTTTCTCATACTGAGCTGAGGCAAGCGAAAGCTTATGCTCCTGCTCACGCAGACCGTTCTTTGATTTTTCTATTGTATGAAGCCACAGACCGATTTCAAGAGTTTTCTTTTCCTCGGCAAGAGCTATGAATTTTGTTGCTTTTTCGCTCTGAGTTTTGAGCGGACCGATTCTTGATTCAAGCTCGGCAAGAATATCTCTGAGCCTGACAAGATTTTCCTCCGCCTGGTCAAGCCTGCGGTTTGCATCTGCCCGTCTGTAGCGGAAATGCGAAATTCCCGCCGCTTCTTCAAGCATATCTCTGCGCTGAGTTGAACGGGCGGAAACCAAATCGGCAATTCTGCCCTGACCGACCATGGAATAGCCGTCTCTGCCCAGACCCGTATCCATGAAAAGCTCATGGATATCTCTCAGGCGGCATACCTCGCCGTTGATTTTATATTCGCTCTCGCCCGAGCGGTAATAACGGCGGGTTACGGCAACCTCATCCTTGTCGCAGCCGTTGAGCCCTCTGTCGGTGTTATCAAGGCGCAGAGTGACCTCGGCAAAGCCGAGCGCTTTTCTGCTGCTCGTGCCGCCGAAAATGACATCCTCCATTTTTGCGCCTCGGAGCGTCTTTGTTGACTGCTCGCCGAGAACCCAGCGCACGGCGTCGGAAATATTGCTCTTGCCCGAGCCGTTAGGCCCGACAACGGCGGTAATTCCTCTGCCGAACTCAAGCGTAGTTTTGTCGGGAAATGACTTGAATCCCTGCATTTCAAGCGATTTTAATATCATTCTCTTACCAAACCTTTATGTATTCGTTTCAATCAGAACCTCGTATTTTTCAACGCCCTCTCTGCCCTTGACCGTGCATATGAAGCCGTTTTCACGAAGCTTTGTCAGATTTTGCTTTTTCTGCCCCGTCATTTTTGAAATTTCTTTTGGAGCAACAAATAAAGTGTATACGCCTGCTCCGTGTTTTTTAAGCCCGTCAAGAGCGTTGTTATAATAAATCCTGCCCTCACAAAGCTCTCTGAGCGCAGGATGATAAGCTCCGCCTTCATAATTTTCTTCAACCGAACCGCCCGAATGGAGACCGACTCTGATTACCTTTATCCCTGCGTTTTCAAACATCGGAATCAGCCTTGCGCAAAGCTCAACGGTTTCTTCAATTCCTTTGGGAACAAATTCTCCGCCATGCATCAGCTCGGCAAGCTTTGTATCCTTTATAACCACCGTCGGATAAATTCTGACCGTTGCGGGTCTCAGCTCAATAATCTTTTCGGCGGTTTCAATGCTGTCGGCATCGGTTGAGCCGTAAAGCCCCGTCATCATCTGAAGCCCGAGCTCAAAGCCGTATTCATGCAGAAGCCCGCAAGCATCGCAGACCTGCTTTGCCGAATGACCCCTTTCGTTGAGGGCAAGAACCCTGTCGTCAAGGCTCTGTGCGCCGAGCTCAACGGCGGTTACTCCGTATTTTTTCAGAATTTCGCAGATTTCACGGCTTATGCCGTCGGGTCTTGTTGAAATTCTGATACCTTTGAAAATTCCTTTTTCAACATATTCATATGCGACTTGCAGAAGCGAGAGCATATATTCACGCTCAACCATCGTAAAGCTTCCGCCGAAAAAGGCTATCTCGCCGCCTGCGGCTTCACTTTTGTCAAGCGTTTCAATTGCAGTCTGAGCCGCCTTGTGAACATCATCGGGGGTCAAATCCCCTCCGCTTCCCGAAATGCTCCGCTGATTGCAGAACGAGCACATGTGTGGGCATCCCTTATGGACAATGAAAAGAGCTATGTTTATATGCTTCATTTTGTGATTCCCATGAGCGCAAGTGCTTCCTTTGCGGCCTCCTGCTCGGCATTTTTCTTGCTTTTTCCGACTCCTCTGCCGAGAACATTGCTGTTAAGATGAACCTCAACCTTAAAGGTTCTGTTGTGCGGAGGGCCGCTCGCCTCTGTCACGACATAATCGACGTTTTCTTCACGGTTCTGCTGAATGACCTCCTGAAGAAGCGTTTTGTAATCAACCGCTTTTTCAAGCTTATCGTGCCTCGGAATGAAGCGCAGAACGATTTTTTCGGCTTCTTCCAGGCCTCCGTCAAGAAAAACTGCGGCAAGCACCGCTTCAAAAGCATCTGCAAGAATCGACGGCCTTTCTCTGCCGCCCATTCTTGTTTCGCCGTTGCCGAGCCTCAGCTCTTCGCCGATGCCCAGCTCCGTTGCATATTGGCAGAGCGCATTTTCGCAGACCTTGGCGGATCTGTGCTTGGTCAGCTCGCCTTCGGGGTAATCATAATTCTGAAAAAAGTATTTTGCGGTGACAAAGCCGAGAATTGAATCTCCGAGAAATTCAAGCCTCTCGTTGCATTCCGTCGTGCCTTTTTTTTCGTTGGCGTATGACGAATGCGTCAGCGCAGTTTCAAGCAAGGAAATATCCTTGAATTTATAGCCGAGATTCTTTTGAAGTCCTGCATATTTTTCTCCCATTTTCTTTTTACCTCTCACGAATCTCTTTCAACTCTTTCGGCAAGCTCCGAAACGGTGATGTCGCTGCCGATTTCCTCGCTGAATTCAATGCCGAACTCATTTTCAAGCTCCGAGGCAAGCTCCTGAATTTCAATATCATCGCTGACAAGCTCATTAAGAACGGTTTCGCCGTTAATCTGGCTTTCGTCGCATCCGAGCTCCTCGCAAATGAATGCTATTAATCTTTCAAGCATCACAAAAAATTCCTCCGTT
>JAEDKI010000080.1 GCA_016295895.1 Clostridiaceae bacterium
G
Organism: Clostridiaceae bacterium; assembly: GCA_016295895.1. GTDB lineage: Bacteria > Bacillota > Clostridia > Oscillospirales > Acutalibacteraceae > CAG-177. The sequence continues at coordinate 2 of JAEDKI010000080.1, forward strand.
GAATTTGTAAAGATGCATATTATTCGCCCATGGCGAATTGGTTCGTCGGGGACGCCGAACCCTACGAATTTTCCGTGTTGCCGATGGTTTCAGCGGTTTTCACGGACAGCCGCAAGGGCTGTCCCTACGATTCTTTATTTACACCCCGAGCACCCGAAAATGCTTTCTTTGAGCTTACAGCCCGTCGGGGTGGCGGCACAGCCGCCCAATGCGGTTTCACGAAGCTCGGCAGGCATTCTTCTGCCGACTCGGTACATCGCTTCGACCATTTCCGAAAAAGGAACGGCGGATTTTATGCCGCTCAGAGCCGTTTCGGCGCTCGTGAGTGCATTTGCCGCACCCGATGCATTCCGACTCTGACACGGTGCTTCAACAAGCCCTGCTATCGGGTCGCAGACAAGACCGAGCATATTGCCTATCGCAATTGCCGCCGCATCAAGGCATTGCTCGGGCGTGCCGCCCATCATCTGAACCGCCGCAGCCGCCGCCATTGCCGAAGCCGCACCGACCTCCGCCTGACAGCCTGCTTCCGCCCCCGACACCGAGGCGTTTTTCATCATAAGATACCCGACTCCCCCTGCGGCAAACAAGCCGTCAAGAACGGTTTCGTCGGAAAGGTCAAATTCTTCTTCAAGCGCAAAAAGCACGCCCGGGAGAACTCCCGACGAGCCTGCCGTCGGAGCGGCAACAATAACGCCCATTGAAGCGTTGACTTCAAGCACTGCCTGAGAATAGATAAGCGCTTTTGAGAGCACTCCGCCGCAGATTGATTTGCCTGCGGCTCTTCTTTTTTCGAGCTTTTCCGCTTCTCCGCCTATCATTCCGCCGATTGATTTGACCGACCTTTTCAGCGGCTCATGGGCTGACGCACGCATTATTTCAAGCGATTTTTTCATTCGTGCCTCAACCTCCGGAAGCGGCATTTCGCCCTGCGTGCTTTCACGGATTTTCATTATTTCCGCTATAGTTTTATTTTCGTTTTCGCATAATCCGAGCAATTCCTCGGCTGTATTGAAATCCATATTCTCCCCCCTTATCGGCGAATCATCATCGTATCGGTTATCGCCGTATCTTTTTTGATTTCGGCAACGATATCGTCTTTAATTTCTTCATCGGATTCAATTATTGTGTAAGCAACGCCGCCCTTGGATTCACGGTAAACCCTCAGAAAAGCGATGTTGACATTGCATTCGCTCAGAGCCGTTGTGATCCCTGCAACAACGCCGGGATGGTCACGGTGAACAACTATCAAAGCGTGATACTCGCCCGTGAAAAGCACCTTAACGCCGTTAATCCTTGTAAGCCTGACCTTTCCGCCGCCGACGGATTCTCCTCTGACGGTTATCCTGCGCCCCGTTTCTCCGACAAGCTCAATATCAACCGTGTTCGGATGAACATCGGTTTCAAGCGTATTTGCGGAAAACGAAAAATCAATCCCCGCCTTTTCTGCAAGCTCAAAAGAATCCCTGATTCTGATATCGTCGGTTTCAAAGCCGAGGATTCCTCCGAGCAAGGCTCTGTCGGTTCCGTGACCTTTATATGTCCGTGCAAATGACCCGTAAAGAATGAAATTAACCTTTTTTATTTTCTCATTCATCATTTTTCCCGCAAGCCTTGCGATTGAAGCCGCTCCTGCGGTGTGTGAGCTTGAAGGGCCGACCATATTCGGGCCTATTACTTCAAAAATGCTGATAAAAGCCATTGATTTTCTCCTATCCTTGCTGTTTGATTCAATTATATTTTAATCACGGCGCATTGTCAATAAACATTGCGTAAATCCGGCATATAATGACTGCGGAGGTGAAATCATGCCAAAAATATATTTAAGCCCGTCAACTCAGGAATATAATATAACTCTTTCGGGCAACAGCGAAGAATATTACATGAACCTTATCGCAAATGCCATGATTCCTTATCTCAGGGCAAGCGGAATCGAATACGGAAGAAACACTCCCGATATGACCGCTCTTTCCTCAGCAGAGCAGGCAAACTCGGGCGACTATGACTTTTATCTTGCCATTCATTCCAACGCCTCTCCCCCTCCGCTTGAGGGCAGAGTCAGAGGCGCAGAGGTCTATTATTATCCCTCGGGAAACGATAATTACGAAACGGCAACGCTGTTTGCAAACAATTATAAGGAAATATATCCTCTGCCCGATTTCGTGAAAACCGTTCCGCTTGAAACGCTCATTGAACTGAACAAAACGAGAATGCCCGCTATTCTGTTTGAGGTTGCCTATCACGACAATCCGCAGGATTTTGAATGGATGTCAAGGAATATCAATGAAATTGCAAAAAATCTTGCTCTTTCCGTTGCCGATTATTTCGGAGTTCCGTTCATTGAACCTACGGTTTCGGTTATGGGAATAGTTTCGATAAACTCAGGAAATCTTAATGTCAGAAGCGGTCCGAGCATTAATACGGACATTGTCGGCAAGCTGCAAAACGGAGATACCGTTGAGGTTCTCGAAAATGAAAACGATTGGTTCAAAATCCGCTCGGACGGTCTGTCAGGCTATGTCAGCTCAAGATTCATCAAAGCGTTGTAATTTTCATTAAAATACGGTATTATTCCACAACATCTTTGGATATTTTGCAGAATTACCCCAAAATACAAAAAAAGCCTTGATTTTTAACAAACTGTAAACTATAATATAGTTACTATTTGTTAAAATAACTTTTTCGGATGTGATCGAAGTGGAGCTTTTAAAGAAAAGGATTCTTGAAGAGGGCAAAACAATCGGCTCTGATGTTGTTAAAGTTGATATGTTTCTCAATCATCAGATAGATGTGGAGCTTCTCTGCGAAATCGGCAAAGAGTTCCACAGACTTTTTGCAGCCTCAAATATTAATAAAATTGTTACAATAGAAGCATCGGGCATAGGAATTGCGTGCATTGCCGCACAGTATTTTTCTGTGCCTGTTGTTTTTGCCAAAAAGGGCGCAAACCGCAATGTCGGCGACAATATCTATAAAGCCGATGTTTATTCGTTCACAAAGGGCATAACAACCACCATCGGCATTTCAAAGGATTATCTCGGCCCTGACGACCGTGTTCTGATTATTGATGATTTCATGGCAAACGGCAAAGCCGTTCACGGCTTGATCAACATCATCAATCAGGCAGGTGCAACGGTTGAGGGCATCGGAATCGTTATTGAAAAAGGCTTTCAGCCCGGTGGCGACGCTCTGCGTTCGCTCGGTTACAGGGTTGAATCTCTGGCAGTTATTAAATCCATTGACAACGGAAAGATTGTCTTTGGTAATTAATAAATTATTTTTTTGGAGGTAAAACAAAATGAAGAAGTTCACAAAGATCCTCGCAATTCTTCTCGCTCTCGTTTTCGTTTTCAGCTTCGCTGCTTGCGGTAACAAGACTGACAACGACGGCGAGAAAACAACCGCTCCCGCATCAGACGCAGGTTCAGAGGTTAAGGCTGACTATTCAAACATCAAGTTCGGTCTTATCTGCCTTCACGACGAGAACTCAACTTATGACAACAACTTCATAAGCGCTCTCAAGGAAGTTCAGAAGGAGCTCGGTCTTTCAGATGATCAGATTCTCATCAAGACAAACATCCCCGAAACAGATGCTTGCCTCAGCGCTGCCGAGGAGCTTATCGACGAAGGATGCAACATCATCTTCGCTGACTCATTCGGTCACGAGACATACATCCTTCAGGCAGCTCAGGAGAACCCTGACGTTCAGTTCTGCCATGCAACCGGCACACACGCTCATGACGCAGGCGTTCCCAATTTCCACAACGCTTTTGCTTCAATCTATGAAGGCAGATATCTTGCCGGCGTTGCAGCAGGCCTCAAGATTCAGGAAATGATCGACGCAGGAACAATCACTGCTGATCAGGCAAAGATCGGCTATGTCGGCGCTTTCCCCTATGCTGAGGTTAAATCAGGCTACACTTCATTCTTCCTTGGCGTTCGCTCAATAGTTGCAACTGCTACAATGGAAGTTGTTTACACAAACTCATGGTTCGACATCGCTCTTGAAAGAGAAGCTGCTCTCAAGCTTATCAATGACGGTTGCGTTCTTATCAGCCAGCATGCTGACTCAGAAGGCGCTCCCAAGGCTTGCGAAGAGAAGAACGTTCCCAACGTTGCTTACAACATCAACACCGCAAGCGTCGCTCCCAACACCGCTCTTGTTTCATCAAGAATCAACTGGGCACCCTACTACAAGCTCGCTATCAACGCTGTTGCCAATGGCGAAAGCTTCGCTAATGACTGGACAGGCACTATCGCTACAGGCTCTGTAGAGCTTCTTGAGCTCAACGACGCCGTTGCAGCAGAAGGCACTCAGGCAAAGCTTGACGAAGTCAAGGCTCAGTTTGAAGCAGGCACTCTCCATGTATTTGCTACCGACACATTCACAGTTGGCGGAAAGACTCTTGACACTTATCTTGCCGATGTTAATGACGACGGCACATTCACAGGCGAAACCGAGGCTGTTTCTGATGGTTACTTCCATGAAAGTGAATATCGTTCAGCTCCCTATTTCGATATTCTTATCGACGGTATAACAGAAGTTTAATTGTTTCTTCAAAGGGGCGAAGCTCTGATGCTTCGCCCCGAATATTTGTTTTATTAGTTGAAAAGAGCGCATAGCCATATGCGTTGTTTTCAGAAAATAAGACGGAGGTAAACGCATGGGAACTCCCGCTATTGAATTAAGAAATATCACCAAGAGCTTCGGATCTGTCGTTGCCAACAAGGATATCAATCTCGTTGTCAACAAGGGCGAGATTCTTTCACTTCTCGGCGAAAACGGAAGCGGCAAAACAACATTGATGAATATGATTTCCGGTATCTATTATCCCGATGCCGGCCAGATTTTTATTGATGGAAAAGAAGTTGTTATCAAATCCCCGAGGGATGCTTTTGAGCACAAAATCGGCATGATTCATCAGCACTTCAAGCTTGTTGATATTTTCAGCGCAACCGAAAATATTGTTCTCGGACTTAAAGAAAAAAAGTTCAATATCAAGAATTCGGCTGAGCAGATCAAAAAAATCAGCGAGCAATACGGCTTTGAAATCGACCCGACAAGAAAAATATATGAAATGTCCGTATCCGAAAAGCAGACGGTTGAAATTATCAAGGTGCTTTACCGTGGAGCGGATATATTGATTCTGGACGAGCCCACAGCCGTTCTCACTCCGCAGGAAACGGAAAAGCTTTTTAAAGTTCTGCGCAGAATGCGTGATGACGGCAAGTCAATTATCATCATTACTCATAAGCTCCATGAGGTTCTTGCACTTTCGGATAAAGTTGCGGTTCTCCGTAAAGGCGAATATATCGGCACGGTCAACACCGCTGAAACAAACGAATCCGAGCTTACCGAAATGATGGTTGGCAAAAAAATCAGCCTGAATATCGACAGAAGCGACCCTGTCAATCCTCAGGAAAGACTTTCGGTTAAAAATCTTAACTGCACAAATCTTGAAGGAACAAAGGTTCTGAATGATGTTTCATTTACCGCAAATTCGGGTGAAATACTCGGCATAGCAGGTATTGCAGGCAGCGGTCAGAAAGAGCTTCTCGAAGCAATAGCAGGCCTGCAGAAGCTTGACAGCGGTGAGATTATCTATAATAACCCGAGCACCAATTCAACCGATAATCTGAGAGATAAAACACCGACGCAGATAAGAGAACTCGGTGTCAGGCTTTCATTTGTGCCTGAGGACAGACTCGGCATGGGTCTTGTCGGCAATATGGATATCGTGGATAACATGATGCTCAGAAGCTACAAGAAAGGTCATTCTTTTTTCCTTGAGAGAAAGAATCCGAAATCTCTCGCCGAAAAGGTTATTGAAGAGCTTGAGGTTGCAACGCCCAGCGCTTCAACTCCTGTCCGCAGACTTTCGGGCGGTAACGTTCAGAAAGTGCTTGTAGGCAGAGAAATATCTGCGGCGCCAACGGTTCTTATGGCTGCATACCCCGTAAGAGGTCTTGACATAAACTCATCTTACCTTATTTATAATCTTCTCAACGGTCAAAAAGAAAAGGGAGTTGCCGTCATTTTCGTCGGTGAGGATCTTGACGTATTGATTGAACTGTGCGACAAAATTGTCGTTATGAGCTCAGGCTCCGTATCGGGCATTGTTGACGCAAGAAAAACGACAAAAGAAGAAATCGGTCTGTTGATGACCAAAAAGGCGGAAGGAGGACGCAATGATGAATAATTCAAATTCAAAAGTTCGTGAGCCCCTCTTTCACATCGTGAAGCGTTCAAAAGACGCTTTGCCGACATGGAAATCATGGCTTATCCGAGGAATTGCAATATTATTCTCTCTCCTTGTCTGCGCATTGATTATTGTTTTATTGACCGATCAGAATCCTCTTGATGTTTTCGGCGCATTGGTTAAAGGCAGCTTCGGCTCAAAAAGAAAATTCTGGAATTTGCTTCAGAGCCTTGCAATGTTACTGTGTATTTCTCTTGCGGTAACGCCTGCATTCAAAATGAAATTCTGGAATCTCGGCGCTGAAGGTCAGGTTCTGATAGGCGCTCTTTGCAGCATGGTGCTGATGTTTGAAGTCGGAGACAGAATTCCGAATTTTCTTCTTATCGCTGCAATGCTTGTTTCATCGCTCGTCGGCGGTATCGTATGGGGTCTTATTCCTGCGGTATTCAAAGCAAAATGGAACACAAACGAAAGCCTGTTCACTCTGATGATGAACTACATTGCCATTCAGCTTGTTTCGTTTGCAATCATGGTTTGGGTTCCCAGCGGTTCAAGCGTTATGGGTCTTGTTAATTCGTCAACCCGTGCAGGCTGGATTCCCGAACTGTTCGGTCAGAAATATCTCGTTAATATTCTTATCGTTGCCGTTCTCACGGTTTGTATGTTCATTTATCTCAAATACAGCAAGCACGGCTACGAAATCAGCGTTGTCGGCGAAAGCGAAAACACGGCAAAATATATCGGCATAAATGTAAAGAAGGTAATCATCCGCACAATGATTCTCTCCGGCGCTCTTTGCGGCCTTGCGGGTTTTCTTCTTGTTGCCGGCACTAACCACACCCTTTCAAAAGACCTTGCAGGCGGAAACGGCTTCACGGCGATAATGGTTTCATGGCTCGCAAAATTCAATCCGATAGTAATGGTTGTCACATCGTTCCTGATTGCGTTTCTTCAAAGAGGAGCAGGTGAAATCGCAACCAATTTCAATCTTAACACAAGCATTGCCGATATCCTTACGGGAATAATAATATTCTTTATCATCGGCAGTGAGTTCTTCCTCAATTATCAGATTAAAACCACAAAGTCAAAAAAGGAGGATAAATAATAATGATTGCAACAATAGCTTCCTTCATTACGGCTGCGATTATTCAAGGCATCCCCCTTCTTTACGGCTCGGTTGGTGAAATTATCACAGAAAAATCAGGCAACCTTAATCTCGGTATTCCGGGAATTATGTATGTAGGCGGAATTTCGGGCATTATCGGCGGTTACATTTATGAGCACAGCGTTGAAACACCCAACCCGATACTCTGCATTATTATTTCGCTTTGCGCTTCATTGATTGGCTCGGCGCTTATGTCTCTCATTTACGCATTTCTTACACAGACGCTCAAAGCAAACCAGAATGTTACCGGTCTTGCGCTGACGACATTCGGCGTTGGAATCGGCAACTTCTTCGGCGGCTCTTTGCTCAAGCTTTTCAATGAAACAGGCTCGATTTCACTTCTTGCAACCGGCAGAGCTTATAAAGCGGCTCTCCCCTTTGCATCAAAGCTCGGTCTTTTCGGCGAAACATTTCTCTCGTTCGGTTTTCTTGCATATCTTGCAATAATCATCGCAATCATCACATCCTATATTCTTAACAAAACAAGAGTAGGTCTTAACCTCAGAGCTATTGGCGAAAACCCCGCAACGGCAGATGCCGCAGGCATAAATGTTACAAGATACAAATATCTTTCAACCGTTATCGGCGGCATGATTGCAGGCCTCGGCGGTCTTTACTTCGTAATGGATTACACCGCAGGCGCATGGACAAATAACGGCTTCGGTGACAGAGGCTGGCTTGCGATTGCAATTGTTATATTCGCTCTCTGGAAACCGAAATCGGCAATTTTAAGTTCATTTATCTTTGGCGGTCTTTACATTATCTGCGTTTATATTCCCGGTCTTTCTTCAAGCGCAAAAGAGCTTATCAAAATGCTTCCTTACCTTGTTACAATTCTTGTTCTTATTTTCATCAGCGCAAGAAACAAGAAAGAGCATCAGCCGCCGCAGAGCCTCGGTCTGACCTACTTCAGAGAAGAACGGTAAAGCATACCATTGCAAATATCACAATAAAAATCAGGCTTGTGTCGGGTTAACCGATACAAGCCTTGCTTTTTATATGGTTTAATCATTTCTATTAATCGGGATTT
>JAEDKI010000081.1 GCA_016295895.1 Clostridiaceae bacterium
GTCGATAAGCTCCAGAAGCTCCTTGGTCGTCGTCTCATCGGGCAGAGCAAATTCGAGCGACCTCATTCCCGTTCTCTCACAGGCATTTTTCTTGTTGTTAACATAAATTCTCGAAGCAGGGTCATTGCCGACGATAATTACCGCCAGAGCGGGCTGAACGCCCTTTTCTTTAAGAGCCGCAACCCTTTCGGATATTTTGTCAAGATTGTATTCTCTGACCGCCTTGCCGTCAATTATCTTTCCCATCGGAATCATCTCACTTTATATTTATATTACATTATAATTAATACCGAATTGTTATGAAAATCTTACAATTAAATTACATTGCCGCTTTCCGATTTTTCTCTTTCAAGATAAGCGTCGAGCCATTTCTGAGCCTGCTTGATGTCTTCGTCTCTCTTTTTCAGTTCAAGCTCGGTGAAATAATCAACGCCGTCAATCGGTTTCGGATGCTTTTTGTATTTTATAATCAAAGCAACAAGCAGAACGGCGCAAACAAGAGCAAGAGCGGCTGAAAGAGCCTGTGAAATTCTGATTGTAGTGCCCGCAATATAGAGACTGTCGGTTCTCAGACCCTCAACCACCATTCTCTCAACGCCGTACCAAACGCCGTAGCAGAGAGCAATCTGACCGCTGAACAGCCTTGCCTTGCGGCAGATGATATAAAGCACGAAAAATCCGAGCAGACACCAGATTGATTCATAAAGGAAAGTCGGATGAACGGGCTTTGACGGGTCAACCTCAAAGCCGTTTGCGGCAAAAAACTGCTGATTGGCGGCGATATAATCCGCAACCTTTTCGCTCCACATTCCCCAGGGCAAATCCGTGTTGACGCCGAATGCCTCCTGATTTGTGAAATTGCCCCAGCGGCCTATGCCCTGACCGATAAGGAAACTCATGGTTGCAATATCAAGCAGATTCCAGAAATTCATCTTTCTCGCCTTGCAGACAAAATATGCCGCTATAATGCCTGCAATAAGTCCGCCGTAAATCGCAAGTCCGCCGTTCCAGATTTTCGGGATATCCGAAAGGTGATTTCCGTAATAATCCCACTTTGAAAAAACATAGTAAAGCCTTGCGCCGACTATCGCCGCAAGAGTTCCGTAAATCAGAACATCAACCATTTTGTCAAGGCTCATCTTCCATTTGTATGCCATTCTGCCGCCGAAAAGCACTGCAAGCAGAAATCCGAAAGCGATTATTGCGCCGTAAAATCTTATCTGAACATCAATTCCGAAAATCGAAAAATCAGCAAGAATGCTCGGGACGCTGAAGCCTCTGTTGATTCCCGTAAAATATACAACCGTATAATCCGACATTTTATTATTCCTTTCACTTTTTATACTAACATCGGTTAACCTATCGGACTGATAACCGAAAGTGCGGCAGATTCTTCTTTGAGAACGGCAAGCCTCTCCTGAACCTTTTCAAGCGTCAGATTGCGGCAGGCATCAAGCTCCGCAAAGGGCTCATAGCCGTTAAAGCCCATATCCATGAGCAAATTCGCCGTGTCATCGATATCGTTATAGTTCATAACAAATCTGCCGTAAGCCTTGCGCTTTGACCTTTCAAAAGCCGCCTTGTCAATTCCGTTGGTCTGAGCATTTTTAATTTCTTCTTTGATGATTTCAGCGGTTTTTTCGGGGTCTTTGCTTGTTCCGCCGAACATTACGCAAGAATAGCCGAAGCCGTTGAACAGCTCGCCGCCGAAGCCCATATCAACAAGCCCTTCGTCGATAAGCCTTTTGAAAAGTGCAGAAGATCTGCCCGTCAATGCGTCTATCATTACAGAAGTAGCAATTTCATCCTCAAGGCTGAGAAGCGGTTCTGAAATATCTTCCTTAAAGCCGAGCATGAACTGCTTTTCGGCAACGGAAAGGCGCTCCTCAACATAGCCCTGAACGGGCAGAGGGCTTTCTTTCTCAAACTTTCTTTCGCATTTCTTGCCCTCTGAGGACTTAATGCATCTGTCAACAATATCAAAAATCTCCTGCGGGTCAACTCCGCCGACAACGCAGAGCACCATATTTGCGGGATTATAGAAATTATTATAAAGCCTGTAGAGCAAATCAGCGTCAATCTTTGCAATCGAATCCTGCGTTCCCGCAATATCGATTCTGACGGGATGAACGCTGTATAGCGCACGAAGCAGATTGAACATAACCTGCCAGCTCGGAGAATCCTGATACATTCTGATTTCCTGACCGATTATGCCCTGCTCCTTTTCAACGGTCTGCTGAGTAAAAAACGGATTCTGAACAAAATCAAGCAGAATTTCGAGCGATTCATCTATCTTTGACGAACCCTTGAAAAGATAAGCCGTTTTTTCAAAGGAAGTATAAGCGTTTGCGCTCGCTCCCGTTTTTGCAAAGCGTTCAAAAGCGTTCAGATCCTCGCTTTCAAACAGCTTGTGCTCAAGAAAATGAGCCGTTCCCTCGGGAATTCCTTCAAATTCTCCCTTATCATTCTTAACCGCCGTATCGATTGAACCGTATTTTACGCCGAAAATCGCATAGGCGGAGTCATAGTCCTCTTTCGGCAGAACTCTGATTTCAAGCCCCGACGGATGAACGGCGCAGAACACGCTTTCGCCGAGCTTTTCGTTGGTGAACTGCTTAATCTTCATTTTCAGCATCCTCCTCCGGCTGCGCCGCAAGCATAAATATCGTGTCAATGGTCAGCTTCTTTGCCGCTTCGCAGACCTGCTCCATTGTTACGGCTTCGATGCCTTCAACCTCCTGCTCGGGGGTGAATATTTCTTCCTCGGCAATCTGACTGCCGTACCATGCGGCAATCTCCTCGGGAGTTGAAAAAGTATGTCTCTCTTTCAATGAAAGCTTTGAGGCTTCCAGAATCTCAGGCTCGGTCTTGCCGTTTCTCAGATCCGTAAGCTGAGTGAGCACCTCTGCGGTAACCTTTTTTTCTTTATCGGTATCAATGCCCGCCTCAACGGCAACTATTCCCTTGTCGGAAATGAGCCTTGAATTGCAGTAATATGCAAGGCTGAGCTTTTCACGGACATTTGTGAACAGCTTTGAGTAAGTTCCCCTGCCGAAAATGTCGTTCATAACCGTAACGGCATGGATATTGTCTCTGCTGCCGCTCATGCCCGCCCTCATGCCGATAACCAGCTTGCCCTGATTTACGGGCTGTCTTTCTTCAAAACGGTTGAATCTTCCGCCCTTGAGAATGAATTTTGTTTCAAGATTTTCAGGGGTTCTGTCGATTTTTTTGAAATATGAAGTGAATATTTTTTCAACCTTTTCGGTCTGTACGCTTCCGACAACGGTTATCTGGAACACTGCGCTTGAAAGCATGTTTTTCCACGCCGCATAGACATCAGCCATTTTAACGGCGTTGATTTCCTCAACCGTGCCGTATTTTCCTCTGCCGAAAGGCTCGTTCTGGCACATATGCCCGATGCACTTATTGAAAGAATAAGTTCTCTTGTTGTTGAATTCTTCCTCAACCTGCTGAATAAGAAGGCGTTTTTCGAGCGCAAGATTCTCCGCTCCGAAGCTGCCGCTTTTGCAGTTGGGCTTGAATATCATGCCCGCAAGCAGCTCCGCACTCTGCTCTGCGATGCTTTCATCGGTCAGAGCAAAGCGGTCGTCAAGGCTTGAAATATTCATCGTGAGCACCTGAGCGTCGCCCTTTTTGAATATTCCGGCAGAAACCGATGCGCCGTAAAGCTCGTCAAGCTTGCCGTTAAGCATTGAAAAATCCGGATATTCCTTGCACGAACGCTTGAGAAGAAAGAGCATAAGAGCGTTTGCCGCCGCCCTTTCATCCAAAGGCAGAGCCATTGAAACCGATATTATTCCCGTCTTGAATTTATCCGACGGAACGCTTATCAAACGCACCTTTTCCGCTAACATACTGACCTTGGGCATTGTGTCACTTCCTAATTATATTTTTAATGGATTTATTCTGTCAGATATCGCATTCAGCAACCTGCTCGTAGGTTTCACGCTTAATGATAACTCTTGACTCGCCGTCCTTGACCATAACGGCGGGAAGTCTCGGTATTCTGTTATAGTTTGAAGCCATCGAGTAGTTATAAGCTCCGGTTGAAAGCACGGCGATTATGTCGCCCGGCTCAACGGGCTGAATGTGAGTCCACTCCTGAATAAGGTCGCCGCTCTCACAGCATTTGCCCGCAACCGTCACGGTTTCGGTTCTCTTTTCGCTCGCCTTGTTTGCGCAGACAAGCTCATAATGTGACTGATAAAGCGCATATCTCGGATTGTCTCCCATTCCGCCGTCAATTGAAACATAGGTTCTGACATCGGGAATGTTCTTAACTGCGCCGACGGTGTAGAGCGTTAAGCCTGCCGCTCCGACAACCGATCTGCCCGGCTCAATGAGAATGAACGGGGTTTTGAGACCGAGCTTTGCCGAATAGCTGTTGACCGTCTCGGCAACCTTTTTCATGTAATCCGCAAAGGGTCTGGGTCTGTCGGTTTTCAGATATTTGATTCCGAATCCGCCGCCGAGGTTGAGCTCTTCAAGCTCAACGCCTGTCTGATCCTTGATATCCTTGAAAAGGTCAAGCATGACCGTTGCGGCAAGCTCAAACGGGTCGAGGTCGAAAATCTGAGAGCCGATATGGCAATGCAGACCTCTGAGCTTGATATTCGGCATTTTCAGAGCTTCTTTGACTGCCGCCATGGCTTCGCCCGTTTCAAGCGCAAAGCCGAATTTTGAATCTATCTGACCGGTTCTGATGAAATCGTGAGTGTGAGCGTCGATGCCGGGCTTTATTCTGAGCATGATGCCGACGGTTTTGCCCTGAGAAGCCGCAACCTCGTTGAGGCTTTCAAGCTCGGTGACATTATCAACGATTATTCTGCCGACATTATTCGTGACCGCCATAACAAGCTCATCATGAGTTTTATTGTTTCCGTGAAAAACGATCCTATCCGTCGGGAAGCCGACCGAAAGCGCCGTGTAAAGCTCTCCGCCCGAAACAACATCGATTCCCGTGCCCTCCTGAGCGCAGATGCGGCACATTTCCTTACAGCAGAAAGCCTTGCTTGCATAAACCACAAGACCGTTGCCGCCGTAATTCTCATCAATCGACTTTTTGAATTCTCTGAGATTGTTTCTTATCTCATTTTCATCAAAAACATAGGCGGGAGTACCGTACTTTTCCGCAAGCTCAACGGTATCGGCACCGCCGATTGTGAGATGACCTTTTTCGTTCACCGAAATACAATCCGAAACATACATTTTATTTATCCTCCTATTTTTGAAGCGGCAATTATCTCCGCTTTTATCTGTTCAACACCCGTGCCTTTTACGGCAGAAAACTCTATTGTTTTAATCTCGGGATAATCCGCAAGCTCGCTTTGCAGCTCCGCCCTGCGTTTTTCAAGCTCGCTTTTATTGAGTTTGTCGCATTTTGTCAATGCAATAACAAACGGAATTCCGCTCTCTCTGAGAAAGTTCAGCATGAGCATATCGTCTGCGGTCGGCGAATGGCGCATATCTATAAGCTGAATAACAAGGGGAATGTTGCGCCCGGATTGGAAATATCCCTCCATAAGCTCAGCCCAGCGTTTTTTCTCCTTCATTTCACGCTTCGCATAGCCGTAGCCGGGCAGATCAACGAAAAACACGCCGTCGCCTTTGAAAAAGTTGACCGTTATCGTCTTGCCCGGAACGGAGCTGACTCTTGCAAGATTCTTGCGATTGAAAATCTTATTTATAAGCGACGATTTGCCGACATTGGAACGCCCCGAAAACACTATTTCCGCTTCCCGTGAGGGCGGAAGCTGAGAAGATGTGCCGTATGCGGCGGTAAATTCTATTTTATCAAATCTCATTCCTGCACCTCGTTACTGCGTTATCGCCGCACGGGAGCTTTTCCCGACCTGCGGCGGAGCGGAGTGCTCCGATTTCTGAACTTCGTCTTTTTCAAGGGCGATATCCCAGACTGCATCAACGGATTTAACGGGCATAAAGCTTATTGCATCTTTAACGCATGAATCAACCTCGTCAAGATCGGCAACATTATCATAAGGAATAATGACCGTTTTGATTCCGGCACGGTAAGCCGCCATCGATTTTTCTTTAAGACCGCCTATCGGCAGAACCCTGCCTCTGAGGGTGATTTCGCCCGTCATTGCAACATCCTTGCGAACCTTTCTGCCGGTCAGAGCGGAAACAAGCGAGGTTGCAATCGTCACGCCCGCAGACGGTCCGTCCTTGGGCGTTGCGCCCTCGGGAACATGGATATGGATATCCGTCTCTTTATAGAAGCTTCCGTTAATGGGCAGAGAATCAGCCTTTGAGCGGATATAGCTGACTGCCGCTTTTGCGCTCTCCTGCATAACATCGCCGAGAGAGCCCGTCAGTTCAAGCTTGCCCGTGCCTTTGAGAACCGCCGTTTCAACCTCAAGCATTTCTCCGCCGACGCTCGTCCACGCAAGACCGTTGACAACGCCAACCTCGTTTTCGCCCGTGAAAGCCTCGGCTTTGTATTTTCTTGTGCCGAGCAGTTCTTCAACATTTTCGGGCTTGACAGAAACGCTCAGGGCTTCGCCCTCGACTATTTTCATAACGGCTTTTCTGCAAATTGCCGCTATCTTCTGTTCAAGCGCTCTGACTCCCGCCTCTCTCGTGTATCCGTCAATAATCAGCCTTATTGCCTTGTCGGTTATTCTGAGCTGAGACGCTTTGAGACCGTGGCGTTTGAGCTGCTTGGGAATCAGATGCTTTTTGGCAATGCTGAATTTCTCCTCTGCCGTGTAGCTGCCGAGCTCGATAACTTCCATTCTGTCCTTGAGCGGCTCGGGAATATTTGATTCAACATTCGCCGTTGTGATGAACATAACCCTGCTCAAGTCAAACGGCAATTCAAGATAATGATCTCTGAAAGCCGAATTCTGCTCGGGGTCAAGCACTTCAAGCAAAGCGGAGGTCGGGTCGCCCTTATAATCCGACGAAAGCTTGTCAACCTCGTCAAGCAGGATAACGGGATTGCTCGTGCCTGCCTGCTGCATGGCGGATATGATTCTGCCCGGCATTGAGCCGATATAAGTCTTTCTGTGACCTCTGATTTCCGCCTCGTCCTTAACGCCGCCGAGCGATATTCTGACATATTCTCTGCCCGTTGCCCTTGCAACCGAACGGGCAATCGAGGTTTTGCCTACTCCCGGAGGGCCGACAAGGCAGATTATCTGACCCTTGATATCCGGCGCAAAGCTCCGTACGGCAAGGTATTCGAGAATTCTCTTTTTTATTTTTTCAAGACCGTAGTGGTCTTTTTCAAGGATTTTTCTTGATTTTGCAATGTCCGTATTCTCAGCCGAGAACACATTCCACGGCAGGGAAATGCAGGTTTCGATATAGTTCCTGCTCACCGCCGCTTCGGGAGACTGCGGAGAGTATTTTTCAAGCCTGTCGCATTCTCTGAACAGCTTTTCTTTTATTTCGTCAGACGCATTGAGACCGCTTATGGTCAGTCTGAATTCGTCAAGCTCTTCCTCCTGCGAAACACCGCCGCCGAGTTCTTCCGAAATAACCTTCATCTGCTCACGCAGATAATACTCACGCTGGTTCTTGTCAATCTGCTCCTGAACCTTGTCATTGATTTCGGCTTCGATTGAAAGCAGTTTTTCCTCGTTTGAAAGCAGAATGCACATCTGCTCAAGCCGTTTAATTTGGTTGACGGTTGAGAGCACCGACTGCCTGTCTTCATACTCAAGCAGAATATTGCCCGCAATGAAATCCGCAAGCTCACCCGGGTCGTCGTTTTCCATAACGCCCGTTATGATATCGCCGGGCATCTGAGGAACACAATCGGCATATTCCGCAAAGAGGTTTTTAGTGTGGCGGACAAGTGCCTTTGCATAGTCGGAATCCGACTCTCTGACGGAGGGAGCGATTATCGGGAAAACCATCGCTTTGAGATATTTGCCCGAACCGACCTCAACGCCTCTGACAAGCCTTGCTCTTTGAATCCCCTCAACGGCAACACGGACATTTCCGTTTTTGCCGGGAAGCTTCAGAACCTGCTTGACATTTGCAATAACGCCGATATCATAAAGCGCATCATAGCCGGGGTCGTCGTCGCCTATGTCTTTCTGAGTGACAAGAAAAATCTCCTGATCGGTATCCATTGCCTTTTTAAGCGCATTTATTGATTTTTCCCTGCCGACATCAAAATGAATATTCATTTTCGGGAATATAACCAACCCTCTGAGAGCAACGGCAGGCAGTATTCTTAAATTATCGTCTTTTATCATCATTAAACTCCTTTTAGTCCATGCTTAGGGTAACGGTAATAATTATTTTAATTATTATAGTATTATATAATATATCTTGCAAACCGTCAACAGTTATCGACCCGT
>JAEDKI010000082.1 GCA_016295895.1 Clostridiaceae bacterium
TATGTTCGGCAGAATAATCTTGCCGACCTTAGTAATATCTTTATTTTCGACTATGATTCAAGGCTTGATGCGATAACTCTTGCCGAGGAGCTTGACGGCTTTATCAAAGATGTCAAGGAATACACAGGCTCGGAGAAGGTCAATCTTTTCGGCCTGAGCTACGGCGGACTGATAGTTTCAACATATCTTTATTATCATATGGATGAAAAGACCGTTAATAAAACCGTTCTCAGCGTTCCCGCTCTCGGAGGAACGGAATTTGCAGACAGATTTCTGAGAGAAAACATTGACCTTCCCATCGATGAGATTCTCGATTTTGGCGAGAGTGTGCTTGGCATGGAAACGGAGTTCGGTGCCGCAATTGAATCGGTTGATATTAATTTCCAGAATCAAATTCTGAATTCTGCAATTGATGAAATTCTCTATATCAGCAGATATTGGGGTTCGGTCTGGTCGATGGCCGCTCCCGAAGATTATGAAGGCTTGAAAAAAGATTTTCTTGACCCCGTTGTCGGCAAAGAATTAATAAGAAAAGGCGATATTATCCATTATGAAATCATGCCCTCAATGCATGAAACCTTTGAACGCTGCCGCAGTCTCGGCACGGAGGTTTCAATCGTTGCAGGCTGTGGTTGCAAGTCTTGCGTCGGCGGCGATAAAAACAGCGATATCCTGCTTCCGACCAATGCCGTAACGGGCGCAAAATGCGCAAAGCTCGGCGAGAGATTTGCCGACGGCTACACGCAGGTCGGCACCGTCTGCAAAAATTCTGCCCATAATCATGTTTCACCGTCAATGGAGATTGACGCTTCCTGCGCTTTTCTGCCCGAAAACACCTGGTTTATCGATAAGCAGTATCACGCAATGTTCAGCAGTGAAGAATACGCAACCTCGCTGATATCAAAGCTTCTTTTCACCGATGAGCTTTCGGATGTTCATTCCGACCCGAATTATCCGCAGTTTGAGTATTCAAACAATCCCCACAGAGGCGTCAGAGCGAAGTTCAACAACAGCCTTTCGGGATATATCACATCGGAGGATACCGCTCTTTTGGTTGAAAACCTTTTCACTGAAGCCGCTGTCAAGGTTGTTTCCGTCATTGCAGACGGAATTGAGCTTGATTTTTCCGCAGGACAGTCCGAAATAATCAACCCCGGAGAGAGCGTTGCCATTCCGTTTAAAGGCGAGATTCCGAAGGTCAGCGCAACGAATGTTGAAATCACCGTGAATTATGTTAAAATCGGTGTTCCGGGTCTTGTGACCTCGGTGGTCTATGACTTTATGATAGATAACGGCGAAGCGCCCGCATACGGCGGCGGATGCGTTAAGGCAGATAACGAATCGATGCTTCAGAAGTTCCTGCCCGATATTGTTTATAATATTCTTGCAAAAACCGCCCTGCGCAGAGACGCAGAATGCGTGTTTGATACATTTATGAAGCTTGTCGGAGCGGCTTAATAAAAGCAAAACCAAAACATAAAAAATCCGAGACGGACGCTCTTTTGCATCCGCCTCGGTTATTTTTTTACTGTTTTCTGACATCGCCGCAGCAATTCTTATATTTCTTGCCGCTTCCGCAGGGGCAGGGATCGTTGGGCTTAACCTTTTCTTTCTTTCTGACGGGCTGTTTCTTATCCGTTCCGTCAGACGCTCCGCTCGTGGCGGTTATCTTCGCCGTCTGCTCACGCTTGGTTTCTTCCTGACTCTTGATCATAACTGTCAGAATCTGCCTTGCGGTGTCCTCTCTGATGGCTTCGTTCATGCCGTCAAACATTTCCGAACCGATGTTTCTGTAAGCAACAACGGGGTCGGTCTGACCGTAAGCTCTCAGGCCGATTCCTCTGCGGAGCTGATCCATTGCGTCGATGTGATCCATCCAATGATTGTCAACATTGCGCAGAAGAATAAGCTTTTCAAGCTCACGCATGACGGGAACGCCGTTATCATCCGTGCCGAAGAGCTTTTCTCTCTCCTCGTATCTCTCGTTTGCTCTTTCAAGGAGCGTTTCACGGGCTTCTTCCTTGTCAAACTTTCCTTCCGTGAAGTCGCCGTCCTCGGTGAGCCAGCCCTTGAATTTATCACGCAGGCCGTCGATGTTCCAATCGGATTTTGAAACATGGTCGGAGCAGAA
Source organism: Clostridiaceae bacterium (assembly GCA_016295895.1). Classification (GTDB taxonomy): domain Bacteria; phylum Bacillota; class Clostridia; order Oscillospirales; family Acutalibacteraceae; genus CAG-177. Next base: position 2,132 of record JAEDKI010000082.1, read on the forward strand.
GAAATCAACGGCGTCGTTGATACTGCCCTCAATCATTCTGAGAATAATGGGTTTAAGCTCCTCGCCGTCGAGAACCTGATTGCGCTGTCTGTAAATCAGCTCTCTCTGGCGGTTCATAACATCGTCATACTGAAGAACGCTCTTTCTGATTCCGAAGTTTCTGCCCTCAATCTTCTTCTGAGCGCTTTCGATGGTGTTGGAAATCATCTTTGCTTCAATGGGCATATCCTCGGGAGTTTTGAGGGTGTTCATAACGTTCGTGATTCTCTCGCCGCCGAACAGTCTCATAAGGTCGTCCTCAAGCGAAAGGAAGAAACGGCTTGCGCCCGGGTCGCCCTGTCTGCCTGCACGGCCTCTGAGCTGGTTATCGATTCGCCTTGATTCGTGGCGCTCCGTGCCGATTATGAACAGGCCGCCTGCCGCACGCACTCTCTCCGCCTCGGGAGCAATCTGCTCGTCATATTTCTTTTCGAGAGCGGAATATTCGGCTCTCGCATTGAGGATATCCTCATTGTCGGTTTCGGCAAAGCCCGTCGCTTCCGCTATAAGCTCCTCGGGGTAGCCCTTTTTGCGAAGCTCGGATTTTGCAAGATATTCTGCATTACCGCCGAGCTTGATATCGGTACCACGGCCCGCCATGTTGGTTGCTATGGTGACGGCGTTCTCTTTGCCTGCCTGAGCAACGATTTCGGCTTCTTTTTCATGATACTTTGCGTTCAGAACCTCGTGCTTTATGCCCTTGCGTTTGAGCAGGGAGCTGAGAAGCTCGGATTTTTCGATTGAAACCGTGCCCACAAGAACGGGCTGACCCTTGGCGTGGCATTCCTCGATAGTCTGAATAACGGCAAGATATTTTGCCTTTTCCGTTTTATAGACAACATCGGGCATGTCTTTTCTGATCATCGGCTTGTTGGTGGGAATTTCAACAACATCGAGATTATAAATCTGATTGAATTCATCGCTCTCGGTCATCGCCGTACCGGTCATACCCGAAAGCTTTTTGTAAAGACGGAAATAATTCTGGAATGTGATTGTGGCAAGGGTTTTGCTCTCATGCTCAACATTAACGTTTTCCTTTGCTTCAATCGCCTGATGCAGACCCTCGTTATATCTTCTGCCGAGCATGATTCTGCCCGTGAATTCGTCAACGATAAGAACCTCGTTATCCTTAACAACATAGTCAACATCACGCTTCATAACGCCGTTTGCCTTGATAGCCTGGTTGATGTGATGCTGAATTGTCATGTTGTCGGGATCCATGAGGTTTTCAAGGTTGAAGAATTTTTCCGCCTTTTCAACGCCGCTCTTTGTCAGAGTTGCGGTCTTGGCTTTTTCGTCAACAACGTAATCGCAATCGTCGTCAACAAGATCTTCAACATTTTCTTTTGAATTGACTTCCTTTATTCTCGTGCATTTCAGACCCTTTGCGAAGCGGTCTGCAAGCTTATAAAGATCGGTCGATTTTTCGCCTCTGCCCGAAATGATAAGCGGAGTTCTCGCCTCATCGATAAGAATTGAGTCAACCTCATCGACGATGGCAAAATTATGGCCTCTCTGAACCTTGTGTTCCTTATAAACAACCATGTTGTCTCTCAGGTAGTCGAAGCCCATTTCGTTGTTGGTGCCGTAAGTGATGTCGGCAAGATAGGCTTCCTTGCGCTCGGGATTCTCTTTTTCGTGAATGATAAGTCCGACCGTAAGGCCCATGAAGCGGTAAACCTTGCCCATCCATTCGCTGTCTCGGCGGGCAAGATAATCGTTGACCGTAACGATGTGAACGCCGTTGCCCGAAAGAGCGTTAAGATAGGCAGGGAGGGTTGCAACAAGCGTTTTGCCCTCGCCCGTTTTCATTTCGGCAATTCTTCCCTGATGAAGAATGATGCCGCCTATAATCTGAACGGGGAAATGCTTTAAGCCGAGAACACGCCACGAAGCCTCACGGCAGGCGGCAAAAGCCTCGGGAAGAAGGTCGTCAAGCGTTTCGCCCTCGGCAAGTCTCTTTTTGAATTCGGGAGTTTTTGCCTGAAGCTGTTCATCGGTCAGCTTTGAATACTCATCCTCAAGGCTGAGAACCTTGTCACAAAGCGGGCGAACTCTCTTGACTTCTTTTTTTGAATAGTCGCCGAAAATTTTTGTCAGAAAACCCATAATACACCTCTGAAATTTATAATGATAAAGATATTTACAAAAGTTTTTTGCAAAGTGAAATCTGCATATTGCTTTTTGACCGCCGCTTATGGTAGAATTGAAAAAAACCAAAAGGAGAACGGAATCATGCCGAAAAGAGAAGACTATATTTCGTGGGACGAATATTTCATGGGCATTGCCATTCTTTCAGCCTACCGCAGCAAAGACCCCAACACAAGAGTCGGCGCATGCATTGTCAACAACCGCAACAAAATCATGTCGGTCGGCTACAACGGCTTCCCCAGGGGATGCAGTGACGACGATTTTCCGTGGGAGCGCACGGGCGACGAGTTTGAGACGAAATATCCCTATGTCTGCCATGCGGAGCTTAACGCCATTCTCAACAACGGCGGCGCAAGCCTTGAAGGCTGCAAGATTTATGTTGCACTTTTCCCCTGCAACGAGTGCGCCAAGGCGATTATCCAATGCGGAATCAAAGAGGTTATCTATCTTTCGGATAAATACGCCGATTCCGTCGGAACAAAGGCGTCAAAGCGCATGTTTGACAGCGCAGGGGTTAAATATACTCAGCTCAGAACCGCCAACGAGGAGCTGACGGTTGACTTCAGAGCCGAAAGCGTTTGATTTTATTGAGCCGTTGCTCCGAAAGTGTAAGCAACCGAGCCTGCCGACGAGCCGTCGCCCGAAAGCGGACGAACGCTCATAACGCTTGAATTGTCAAGCCAGACAAAGCCCGAGCTTTCGCAGAAAAGCATCGGTTCGCTGAAGCTGACAGGCTCTGCCGAGCCGTCAACCGTGCAGTAGATTATGCTCTGAACGGGAGTGCCGAGGGAATTTTCTTCGCCGAGCGAAGCGAAAACCGCCTTGCTGCCGTCGGGGCTGACCGAAAATACCTCAGCCGAAGAAATATCGATATCTTTAAGAGTCTGCGCCGCACCCGTCATAAGGTCGGTCATAAGCAGGCTCTTTTTATTTATAATGTATTTGCCGCACTGAAGATAATCGGCAAAAAGGTCGCCCTCAAATTCGGATAAAACTCTTTCTTCCTTGCCGTTTCTTAGAATGTTTGCAAAGCCGCTGTCGGTCTTTTTGAGATAATGCATTCCGTTTGAATCGTTGACAAACCACAGACCGAGGATATCCTCAACAACGATTTCGGGGCGGTAGGCGTTTGAGAGAACCATAATATCGGCTCTTTTGCCTTTTTCGCTTTCGTTATAATATCGGGAGGAAATGAAATATTTCTTTCCGCCGAGATTTGCGATGAAATCATCGGTCAGCATAGTCCAATCCTGCCTGAACGAGCCGTTCTTGTCGATAAGGCGGGTGTTGTTGGAAACATAGGTTGAAGCGGAACCGTTTGAAAGATTGAAATTGTAGATTTCGGAATAGATTTTATCCGCTTTATAGAAATTATCCTTGTCAAAATCGGCAAGCAGAAGATAGCCGTCGCCGTAGCCCGAGGGCTTTTCGGTGAGCTTGACAAAGGCGTAGGCATAAACATCAACATCGGCGCTCATATCCGAGGTGAAAACGCCGAAGCCGCATATTTTGCCGCCTTTTTCAATATAATTTACCGTTACGGGAATGGTTTCGTAGGTTGCTTTGAGATTCGTTTTTATCTGCTTTTTTTCGGCGGAGGACGCAACCATCGAGCCGCCCGAATATTCATAAAAATTGATTTCGCCGCTCAGAGAAGCGGTAAAATAAACATTTTCAACGCCTGCGGGAAGAAAGATTTCGCCGTTTGCGCCCTTAACGGAGAGCACCTTTGTGTATTCGCTGTTTTCATAGGAATAAGCCATCGGCAACGGCTCTTTGGGGGTCAGCGGAGCTTCATCCCCGCTTCTTGAAAACATAAACACCGCAGCGCTGATAACTGCAACGGCGGCGAGCACGCCCGTCAGAATTTTCAGTCCTTTTGAATTCAAAGCCTGTTTCCTCCTTATATTACAGCTCTATTTCAAGCTCGACCGGGCAATGGTCAGAGCCGAAGATTTCATTGTGGATTTTTGCGCCTCTGAGATTGTCACGGAGCTTTTCGGAAACGATAAAATAATCGATTCTCCAGCCTGCGTTCTTTGCCCTTGCCGAAAAACGGTATGACCACCAGCTGTAGATGTTTTCAAGGTCAGGATAAAAGAAGCGGAAGGAATCAATGAAACCGCTTTCAAGCATTCCTGAAAATTTCGCTCTTTCTTCATCGGTAAAACCGGGGTTTTTGCGGTTGGTTTTGGGATTCTTAAGGTCAATTTCCTTGTGGGCAACATTCAGATCGCCGCAGAAAATGACGGGCTTTTTCTCGTCAAGGCGGCAGATATAATCTCTGAAAGCGTCCTCCCACTCCATGCGGTAGTCAAGGCGAACAAGGCCGTCACGGGAATTCGGAACATAAACCGTGATAAAATAATAATTTTCAAATTCAAGGGTTATGACTCTGCCCTCGGTGTCATGCTCGGGAATACCGAGACCGTATGAAACCGAAAGAGGCTCTTCCTTTGTGAAAATTGCCGTGCCCGAGTAGCCTTTTTTCTCGGCATAGTTCCAGAACTGATGATAGCCCGGCAGGTCAAGCTCCGTCTGACCCTGCTGAACCTTTGTTTCCTGCAAGCAAAAAATATCGGCATCAAGGGAAGCGAAGCTCTGATAAAAATCCTTTGAAAGGCAGGCTCGGATTCCGTTGACATTCCAGGAAACAAACTTTTTAAGCGACATACTGCACAGTCCTCCATTATAGATTAAGCACAATTATATCACATTTTTTTGCTTCTGTCACCCTTAAATATTAATAAAATGTAAACATTTATAATAAATTGCCCGATTTTTTGAATTGTTAATTTTACTTTTACACTTGACAAATCGGCCGTTATGAGGTATTTTTATATTAACAAAGTCACGGTTTCGGTTAGAAAACTGTGCAAAAAAACAACACATATCTCAGGAGGAAAAAAACATGAAAAAAATTCTCGCAATTCTCCTTGCCGCCGTAATGGTATTTGCTTTTGCAGCTTGCGGCGGAAAAACAGAAGAAGACACAACCACAACCACAACAGACCTTTTCGCAGATTTTGAAGATGACACCACTGCTGCTCCTGCAGAGGATTCAACTGCTGCTCCCGCTGAGGATTCAACCGCAGCTCCCGCAGACGCAACAACAGCTCCCGCTGCTGACGACACCACTGCTGCTGCAGGCGAATCAACCACAGCCGCTGAGAGCACAACCGCTCCCTCCGCAGGTCTCAATTCAACCAACGCTGAAGAAGTTGTTGCTTATTACAATGCAGCAGTTAAAAAGACCAACGACAGCAAAAAGGCTCCCAAGGGTCATTCAACAATGAAGCTTGACGGCGAAATCACCGGTGACGGCGCAATCGGCGCTATCCTCAAGGTTCTTTCACCCGCAGCCGAGAAGGCTCTTGCAAAGAACTCCGTTGAGACAGATTATATCCCCGGCAAGGGCATGCTCAAGGCTTCCGACGTTACCAAGGCTCAGGCAAGCTCAAAGAACGGCGTTACAACCATCGTTATCCAGCTTAAGGATCAGACCGACGGACCCGACGGCGACAGCAAGAACGGCGGCCCCGTTGCAAGAGGTATCGGCACTCTCGGCAGCATTGAATCCGCTCTTAAAGAGCTCGGCGCAGAGATAACCGAAGGCAGAGAGACCGTTAAGCTCACCTACACAAACGCTTACATTAAGTGCACAATCGATGAGAGCACCGGCATGGTAACCGGCGGCACATGGCACTATCTTGTTAAGGTCCTTGTCGGCGATGCAAAGGCTAAGCTCGGCATTACCGCAAACCTCAAGAACCTCAAGGCAGCTGTTGACTACACCGTCAGCATCTGACCTGAGTAAATTCGAATAATTCAATAATTATGCAGGCTGTCAGCCGACCTCACAGAGGTTTGCCGACAGCCTTTTTTTATTGATTTCAGCAACAAAAAATCGGGATTTATCGTTTTGTTGGTTTTTCCTCGTAGGGGACGGGTTTCCCGT